>JALYOB010000728.1 GCA_030857085.1 Acidobacteriota bacterium
CCTCTCTCTGTCCATCGTCTGCGCGTCGCTTCTGCACGCGGCAGATTGCACCCGCACGCTCGAGCAGGCGACGCGCTACACGACGCCCGAGCACGCGATCGCGATCGTCACCGCGAACTTTGGTGGTGACAGCCGCCCCGATGTTGCGGTTGCGAGCGGCAAACAGGTCCTGCCGTTCGTCACGCGTGACGGCGTGCTCTTTCGCCAGCCCGCCATCACCCTTCCCGACTTCGTCTGGAAGCTGTTCACGAACGACGTCGACGCGGATGGACGGACGGACGTGATCGCGATCGGCCGGAACTTCCTGGCGACGCTCTTCTCGAACGGCAACGGAACGTTCCGCGCCGTCCTGACAGCGACCGAGCGCAAGGGCCTCGGCGCCAACATCGCCGCGTACGGCGACGTCACAGGCGACGGCCGTCTCGACGTCATCCTCCCTACCGCCAACGCGCTTTACGTCTTCGCGGGGAAGAGCGACGGCACGTTCGCCGAGACGCCGAATCCGCAGCCGCTCAGCCGTAGCGCGCGCGGCGTCGTCGCGGGCGATTTCACCGGCGACGGCAAGATCGACGTCGCGCTGGTCGACAGCTATGACCTGCTCCTCTTCGAAGGAACGGCCGGCTCCCTCGGACCCGCACGCTCTCTGCTGCCGCCCGCGTCCAGCGAGAGCTTCCTCTCGATCGTGACGAATGACTTCGACAGCGACGGCCGTCCGGACATTCTCGTCACCGGAGCGCGTGCTCCGAGCCTGTTCCTCTCGACGCGCGGCCTCACGTCGCCGGTTTCACATTCCGTGGGAGGCGGCACCTATCTCTCCACAGGCGACTTCGACGGCGACGGCAAACTGGACGTCGCGAGCAGCGGCACCACACTGATCTACCGAGGAAACGGCGACGGCACGTTCGTGAGCGATCCGCGGCCGGCGAGCGCCGGTGTCGGCGGGTTTTACGCGATCGTTCCGGCGGACCTCGATGGCGACGGCCGCGTCGACATCATCGCCGCGACGAACGCCGGCGTCGGGGTGCATTACGGGCGCGCGGCCGAGACGAACGGCGCCACGACGAGCTTCGCAACACCGCGAAACACGGCCGATCTCCTCGTCGGGGACGTGAACCGCGACGGACGCGCCGACGTGATCGTTCCGGACATCGTCACGCGGGTCTACTACGGGCAGGCCAACGGCACGTTGATCGAAGCGCAGCGACTCGGCTTTCAGTCCGGCGTCAGCACGGGAGTGCTCGGCGACTTCAACGGCGACGGCCTCGTCGACCTCATGCCCGGCCCGCACGTCGGAATCGCCTTCGGCCAGCCCGAGGGTGGATTCAAAGCGCCTCTGTACGAGAGCACGTCCTTCGCGTCGCCGTTCCACATGAAGACCATCGACGTGAATCGCGACGGCAAGCTCGACGTCGTGCAGACCGTCACCGGCGGAGCGAATCGCGGGGTAACGTTCCTGATCAATGACGGCACCGCCCATTTCACCGAGCAGGTCGTGCCGCTGCCCGCCGGGCTGGTGCCGAGGAGCCTCGCCGTGGCAGAGGTCACCGGCGACGCGATTCCGGACGTCATCGTCATCGCGGGCGACAGCCTGCTGCTTCTTCCGTCGGGCAACGGCACGCCGGTAACCATCGCCACCGGCGTGGCGGACAACGTCGGGCGCGCAACGGCACTCGTCGTCGTCGACTTTGACGGCGACGGCCTGCTCGACATCGCCGCGCCCGCGGCCGACAACGGCGGCGTGTTGATTTTCCCCGGCAGCGGCAACGGCACGTTCCGCGAGCCGCGCCGCCTGCGCGTGGACGACAGCACCGACCTCGCATTGACCGCGGCTGACTTCAGCGGCGACGGGCGCATCGATCTGGTGGTCGCATCGTTCGACCGCGACGCAGTGCTGTACGAGCAGCAGCCCGACCGATCGTTCGTCGAGACGACACGCTTCGCGAACATCCGGGCGTACGGCGTCGAAGCGGCCGACATCGACGGCGATGCGCATCCCGATCTCGTGCTGAATGACTTCACCGGCCCGGTCCACGTGCAGCTCAATCGCTGCGTCGAGGAGCTCCACGCGATTCCGCCGGTGGTCACGATCGACGCGACGTCCGCGCGCAACGAGGTGACTCTCGTCGCGCGCGTGCCGGCCGATGCCGCGGGCTCCGTGACGTTCTATCGCGGCGTGAAGACCGAGTTCTTCTTCGACGTCGAAGCGATCGGTACCGCACCGATCGTGAACGGCGTGGCAACGCTCACGGCGCAGCTTCCCGCCGGGCGGCACGAACTGCACGCCGTCTACTCCGGCGAAGGCCACTACGCCTCCGCGCAGTCGCCGCGCATCAGCCGCACCATCTCCACCGCGCCCCACCACCGCCGCAGCGTCAGACATTGACGCTGCGGCTGCGTTGGATCGATTTCACCAACCGATGTGGGAACGACCGGGGGCCTCCGGCGGCCGGGGCACGGTCC
>JALYOB010000272.1 GCA_030857085.1 Acidobacteriota bacterium
AACACCACCCTCCTCCCCTCCACCCTCACCCCCCGCGCGACAATATTCAACGCTTCCACATACGCCTCGTGCTCCTGCACGAGAATGCGCGCGCTCAGCGTCTCGGCTGTGTCGTCGCTCCGCACCTCGACGACGCGCTGCACGAGAATCGGGCCGGCGTCGAGATGCTCGTCGACGAAGTGGACGGTGCAGCCGGAAACGCGCACGCCATACGCGACGGCCTGCGCCTGCGCGTCGACCCCCGGAAATGACGGCAACAGTGACGGGTGAATGTTGAGGATGCGGTTGCGATACGTCTCGATGAACCGCCCGCCTAACAAGCGCATGTAGCCGGCGAGCGCGATGTAATCGGGTCGCGCTCCGCCTAACACGCGCAACACGGCGTCTTCATGCGCGGCGCGATTGGGGAACGTCTTGTGATCGAGCACGTACGCGTCGTAGCCATACTCGCGCGCACGTGCAATGCCGGGAGCATCCGGACGATTGGAAATCACGCAGACGATCTGCGCATCGAGTTCGCCGCGCTGCACTGCCTCATGAATCGCCTGAAAGTTCGAGCCGCGTCCGGAGAGGAGGATCGCCAGACGCACGGCGCTACTCGATCCAGCTCGCGAAGCCGGCGGGCGGCACGTCGTAGTCGACCTTGCCCGAGCCCTTCACCACGTTGCCGATGAAGAAGTATTTCTGGTCGATCTGTGCGAAGTGTTTCGCGACTTTCTCGACGTCCTCGGGCGCGACGATGAGCACCATCCCTATGCCCATGTTGAACACGCGCAGCATCTCCTCGCGATCGACCTGACCTTTTTCGAAGATCAGCTGGAAAATCGGCAGCACGGGCCACGAGCCGAGCTTGATGCGCGCGTCGAGATTCTCCGGCAGCACGCGCGGCACGTTGTCGGTAAGGCCGCCGCCGGTGATGTGCGCCATCGCGTGAATGGCCCGCTGTTCGACGAGCGGCAGGAGCGGCTTGAGATACGAGATGTGCGGCGCCAGAAGCGCTTCTCCCGCTTTGCCGATGCCCGGAATGATGGACTGGTGGTCGTAGCCGAGTTTCTCGAATAGCACTTTGCGCGCGAGCGCGTAGCCGTTCGTGTGCAGGCCGACCGAAGGCAATCCGATCAGCACGTCGCCTTCGCGTACCGCTTTGCCGTCGATGAGATTCTTCGCGTCGACGACGCCGAGGATGAAGCCGGCGACGTCGTAGTCATCGTCGGAGTAGAAGCCGGGCATCTCCGCCGTCTCGCCGCCGATGAGCGCGCAGCCGTTTTCCTTGCAGGCGCGAGCCATGCCGCGGATGACGTCCGTCATCACCGGCGGGCGGAGCTTGCCGGTGGCGTAGTAGTCGAGAAAAAAGAGAGGCCGCGCGCCTTGGACGAGGATGTCGTTGACGCAGTGCGAGACCAGGTCGTAGCCGATCGTGTCGTGCACCTTCATCGCCTGCGCGACGCGCAGCTTGGTGCCGACGCCGTCGGTCGACGAGACGAGAATCGGCGACTCGATGCCTTCGAACGTGCCGCGAAAGAGGCCGCCGAACGAGCCGATGTCGGAGAGCACGCCCGGCGTGTAGGTGTCGCGCACGATGCGTCGCACTTCGCGGAGCGCTTCGTCCTGCGCATCGATGTCGACGCCCGAGTCGCGGTAGCTCGTCACGGCGCGGGAGTCTAGCATTTACAATCGCGCGCCGTGGCTCAGGCACTGCTGGTCTCAACCCTCCTCACCATCGCCGGTCTCATCGCCACGATGGTGATGGGATTCCGCGCGACGCCCGCGCACGTCGCAACGCACATTCTGGTCGCGCTGGTGACGGTCGTGATCGGCCTCTTCTCCCAGTCCATGACGATGTTTTTCTTCATCGGCACGGGCAAGGAGCTGAAGGAAAAATCGGATCAGGACCGCGACGTGGTCGAGCGCACGAAGGCATTCAAGTCGCGCGTCTTTCCCGCCGCGATGTGGGCCATGACCGCCATCATGGTCACTTTCATCACCGGCGGCGGCGTCGGCCTCGGCAAAACGCCAGTGTGGCTGCACGACACCCTGTCCGCCGTGACGATCTTCATGTTCGCCCGCGCCTACTGGATTCAGATTCGGGCGATGAGTGAGAACGCGGTGTTGATGGAGAGGTATTTGAGGGAGTGACTGATCGGTGCCGGGTGTCAGGTGTCTGGGCTGCTGCGCACGAATGTAAGTTTCAGCGAGTGCGACCCAGGCGAGAAACCGCAGACACCTGACACCCGACACCGACGCGCAGCGTCAACCGCAGCATTCAGGCGCGATACAGCGCCGCTCCCCAATGCAACCCCGAACCTAGCGCGGTGAAGCAGATCAACATCCCCGGTTGGATGCGGCCGTCGGCCATGCATTCGTGAAAGAGGATGGGGAGTGTGCCCGCCGTCGTGTTGCCGTAGCGTTCGATGTTGTGTGGCACTTTTTCCGGCGGCAGGCCGAGTTGTTTCGCCACCGCTTCGACGATGCGCAGGTTGGCCTGATGGATCAGCAGCAGGTCGAGTTGCGCGACGTCGATGTTCGCCGCGGCGCAGACTTCGCGCACGGCTTCGGGCATTTTGGACACGGCCTGCTTGAAGACCTCGCGCCCTTCCATGATCGGGATGAACTCGCGATTCGCGACCTGCGCTTCGTCGACATACGGACGTTTGCGAAAGCCGACGCCGGGGACGAAGAGCGCTTCGATATTCGAGCCGTTCGTGAAGAGTTTCGCCGCGAGCAGGCCGCGCGTATCGCCCTCTTCCGCTTCGACCACCACCGCACCGGCTCCGTCGCCGAAGAGCACGGTACGGTCGCGGAACTTAGTGTTCTCCGCAAACTCCTCCGGCGTCGTCTCGCGCGAGGATCGTCCCATGGTGGCGTCCCAGTTGTTCTGCCACGGCATGAAGGGGGTGTGCACGTCCGAGCCGATCAGCAGCACGCGTTTGTACTTGCCGCTGCGGACGAGCGAGTCGGCCAGGTCGAGTCCATACAGAAAACCGGAGCATTGCTGGCGGATGTCAAACGTCGGCGTCGATTCGGCGAAGCCCATCTTCGCCTGCAGGACCGGACCGTTGCCGGGAAAGAAATGGTCGGGGGTCATGGTGGCGAAGATGATCGCGTCGATCTCTTCTTTGGAGCGCCCGGCCGCACTCAATGCGGCTTCGGCGGCGAGCATGCCGAGGTCGGAGGAGCCGACGCCGTCGTCGACGTAGCGGCGTTGTTCGACGCCGCTGCGCGTACGAATCCACTCGTCGGATGTATCCATGATCCGCGCGAGCGCGTCATTGGTGACGACGTTGTCGGGAACGCCGATGCCGGAGCCGGTGATGATGGAGCGCATCAGGGGAGGATATCGCGCTGCGCGCGAGGTATCGGGTGTCAGGTGTCTGGGCCGTTTCGCCTGGCCGTCATTTCAGCAACGAAGTGGCCTTTCGGCGTAGCAGCCCAGACACCTGATACCTGACACCTCGCGCGCAGCGCGACAACTACGCATCATGCCTCGCCGACAGCGTCAGCAACTCATCTGCACCGAACTGGTACTTGCGTCCGCAGAACTGACACACTACTTCCGTTCCTCCTTCCGCGGCCATGTCCTGCAGTTCGTCGATGCCGAGAAGGGCGAGCGGCGCGAGGGCGCGTTCGCGCGTGCATTGACACGCATACGCGACAGGCACGCTGTGTCCCGCGTCGACCTGCTTGTAGCCGGTGCCTTGAAGCACCGCTGCCACGGCCTGCTCGATCGGCATCGTCTCGAGGAGTTTGCTCAGCGCTGGTGCCTCGCGAACGGTTTTCTCCATCGCGCTGATCGCCTCTTCCGGAGCGTGCGGAAAGGCCTGGATGATCATGCCGCCCGCGGCCGCGACGCCGTCGCGGCGATTGAGCACGCCTAACAGAACGGCGGATGCGATCTGTTCGGAGCGCATGAGATAGCGCGTCAGATCGGTGGCAATGCCGTTGCCGGCGAGGAGGATCTGGGAGGTGTACGGCTTGCCCGCGGGCGGCGTGCCGCGCACGACGGTGAGGCTGCCGGTGCCGATCGCGCTCTCGACGTCGAGCGCCGGATCCTGCGGAACCGGATTGGCGACATAGCCGCGCACATTGCCGGCCACTGTGCCGTCGGCGATGACGGTGCCGAGCGGACCGTTTCCATCGAAGCGGAGGGTGACGTACTGCTTGCGCACGTCTTTGTCGAGAATGCGCGCAAGCAGCAGCGCGCCCGTCATCGCACGCCCCAACGCCTCGGCCGCAACCGGAGCGAGGTCGAGAATTTCGCGCGCGGTCTCCACAGCGGTGGTCGTCTGCGCGGCGATGACGCGGAAGTGGCCGTCCGCGGCCATTCCCTGAATGATGCGATCGCGAGTTTCCATAGGAAGACTCGAAACAGAATTGCCCCGCCCCGTCATCCCGCGCTCCGCTGGCCATCATGTGCGCGCCGCCACAACTGCGGCCCATGCGACACGCCCTGGCAACTCGCCACGCGCCACACGCCACTCGCCTCATCCATCCACCGGCCCACTGCTTGCTACGACTCGCGGTCATGAAATTGATGCCTCTCGTGATCCTCGCTGCGACGACCGGACTGGCTGGTTGTCAGGTCGACAATCGCGGCAACGTCGAGCCCGCGGCCGAGACGAAGACGGCCGCGCAGGAAATCCGGCAGGGAGCCGAGCAGGCCGGCGCTGCCGTGCAGCGGGGCGCGCAGCAGGTGCAGGAGTCGGACGCCGGTAAGCGCATCGCCGCCGGCGCGCAGGAAGCCGGCAAAGGCATTCAGCAGGGCGCCGGCGAGGCGGCTGAGGCGGCCGGTCAGGCGCTGCAGCAGGCGGGGCAGGAGGCGCAGCAGGACGCGAAGAAAGACGCTGCTCCGCCGAAAACACAGACATAGAATGCGCACCACACGGCGGACGTGGACTCCGCCAGTTTCTGGTCACAGGACAACAGGAGGTCTTCTGATGGTTTCGTTCGGAAGAGCGTCCGTTGCCGCCAAAACCCACACGCTCAATGTCGGCGATCAGGCTCCCGACTTCGAGCTTCCGGGCCACCGCGGAAACGAGACGTTCAAGCTCAGTGATTTGCGCGGAAAGAAGAATGCCGTAATCGTTTTCTATCCGCTCGACTGGACCCCCGTTTGAACGGTTCAGATGCCGTCGTATGAGGCCGAAATGGCCGATTTCGAACGGTATGACGCCCAGGTCGTGGGCGTTTCGGTCGATTCAGTTCCTTCCCACGTTGCGTTTGCCAAGTCGATCGGCGGAATCGAGCGGTACCCGCTCCTCGCCGACTTCCACCCGAAAGGCGAAGTCTCGAGAAAGTACGGCGTCTTCAAGGAAGACAAAGGCATCTGCGAGCGCGCTGTCGTGATCGTCGACAAGCAGGGCGTCGTCCGCTACATCGATGTGCACGACATCTCCGAGGCGCCGGACAATGCGCAGTTGCTCGACGTGCTTCGCGATCTTGATTGATTGAGTGGCGAGTGAGGCGGGCCGTCCACGGGCCCGCCTTTTGATAGCCTTCGCCGCATGTTGAACATCGCCCGCAAGTGCGTCCCGTTTACCCCCTTCGATAAAGAGCTCTCCAGCGCGATCGTGACGATCGTCGCCGCAACCGGCGTGTTTCTGCCGGATCAGGAGCCGTTCCCTTCGGAGGATCCGGGCGACACGACGTACCGCATCATCCCCGCGGACGCGGATCTCTCGACCGCACGCATCATTCACGGTCACTACGATCACAACGAGGCGGATACGGACCCGAACATGGTCTATCCGCTCGAGACGCTGCGCGAGCTCGCCGCCGAAGGCTTCATCGGCGCCGTGAATGACAAGCATTACAGCTACGGCTTCACCACCCGTCTCAAGGAGCTGTACGAGACGACGTTCCCGGAGATCGCGGACAAGGTGGAGCGCTCAAAGACGCGCCTCGTGGTGATGATGGCCGGCTGCCCCGAAACCTGCCATCGCTCGATTGGCAATCTCGCCCGAGAGATCGAATCGCGCGGCATCCCGACGATCATCATCAGCGCTTCCCCCGCCGCCACGGAATCGGTCCGCCCGCCGCGCGCCATGACGTGGGACGGTGTCGCGATCGGCAAAATCATGGGCAGCGCCAACGATCGCGAACAACACAAGCGCGTCCTCCGCGCCGCTCTCGGGATGTTCACGCACGACACGCCTCCCGGCCGCGTGGTGACGAAGGCTGTTCGCTAGCCTGTTCGAGGGGACGACGGGGGGCCTCCGGCGGCCGGGGCCGCGGGCCCCGGACCCCGCTTGCAGGCCAAGCCTCCGCGACACACTTTCGCCAGATTCGCACGAGTGTCGCGGAGGCTTTGCC
>JALYOB010000273.1 GCA_030857085.1 Acidobacteriota bacterium
CCATAGCGCTACGCTTTGCACATGCTGAAGCGCATCGTGCTCGCCTGCGTCCTTGCCGTCGCCTGTTCCAAAGAAGCGCCGCCGCCCACCACTACGGCCGCAGAGGCGCCGAAGGCGGGACCGGCTCCGACCGCGCAGCAGGCGCGCGATCTCATCGCAAACGCGCCCGAGTTCGGCGAGCATGAATTCACCAATGCCGCGGTCTCCATCCCCGTCTCCGGCGCGGTCATGAGCGAGCCGTTGCGGCAGACGGCCAAACAACTCGCGGGCGCGGGCTGGCTCGCCTTCGACGGCGCCGGCGACATCATGCTCACCGACAAATCGCGCAACGACAAACGCTTCATCCTGCGTCCCAACGGCATCCTCGACGTCGTGCCGCTCGCGAAAAAAGAGATGGGCAACGTGAGCGCCGTGCGCGTGAATCAGGACGGCAGCGCGACGGCCGACTTCAGCTGGAAGTGGATCCCGAACGACATCGGCAACACGCTCACCAGCGGCGTCACCCACGACCGCTTCGCCGCGACACAGAACGCGACCGCGACGCTGATGTGGAACGGAACGAACTGGACGCTGATTAAGATTGAGGCGCGATGACGCGATCGGTGTCGATTCGCCGCGCGTAGCCGCGCGTCGAGGTGTCAGGTATCAGGTGTCCGGGCGGCTTCGCCTGGGCGAACGTTCGCGGCGCATTTCGTCGGGGGCGTGACGCCCCGGACACCTGACACCCGATACCCGCGCCGTCAGGCGCGAAACGCGTTACGCGCCGCCCATCTCCTCCACCACCGGCCACGTCCCCTCGCGCCACTGATCGGCCATCAGCAAGCCTGCGGTGGCGAGGTAGAGGCGGATGTCGCTGCGGTCGTACTCCCCTTCGAGCTCTTTGACCGCGGCGCGCACCTGGTCGGCGGTCGGGGGGGTGTAGTCGTCCGTCTCGATCGAGCCGTTTTCGTGGGGGACGTTCCAGCGGTCGAGGAACGCGGCCATCATCTTCGTCTTCTCGTTCGTGTGGTACTGCATCAGCGCCATCTCGAGGAACTGCTCGAACTCGGGCGTGGCGATGCGCTGCGCGAGCAGGTCGGCCTTCTTCTCGGGCGGCATCTTGCGAATCGTTTCCTCACGGAAATTCATCGCCTTCGCGAGGTGCGTCTGCACCAGCACGCGATGCTGCGTCTCGGCGTGCTTCCAGAAGTGCGTCAGGATGGCTCTGCGGCGATCGGCATCCGCCAGCTCTTTCAAAATGCGTCGGGCGTTCCACATGGCCGCGGCGTTTTAGCACAATTCGCGCGCGATCTCGGCCATGAGCTCGCGCCAATGCGCGATCGTCTCCTGCGTCAGCTCCGCACGCCCGCGCGTGACGTCGAGGAGCGCCCCTTCCAACGCATCGCCGATCTCCGAGAGGCGCGGGAATCCATACGTTCCGCCGAGGCCCGCCAGCGCATGAAAATGCTTCGCGAGAACCTGCCGCGCATCGGGATCTTCCACATCGCCGGTCAGCGCATCGAGCGCCGCATCGATCTCGACGACGCGCGGCCGCGCCGATGCGAGAAAATAAGCGCGCAGCTCGTCGTCGATCACGATTCGAGAATAGCCGTAAGGTCGCGCGCCAGCGTCATTGGATCGAACGGCTTGAGCACGACGCCCTTCGCGCCCAACTCGATCAACCGCTGCACCTCGGACGCCATCGCTTTCGCCGTCAGAAACACGACCGGAATCGAGGCGGTCTCCGCGTCGTCGCGCAGCGCGCGGAACGTCGCCGCGCCGTCCATCTCCGGCATCATCATGTCGAGCAGGATGAAGTCGGGCCGCTCGATGCGCGCGAGCGCGATGCCCTCGCGGCCGCTCGACGCCTCGATCACCGACATCTCGCCGACGCGTCCGAGACTCAGCTGCGCGACGAAGCGCACGTCTTCCTCATCGTCGATGACCAGCACTCTCTTCATCGTCAGGCGATCTCCCGCGCGCCGCTCTGTTCGAGCAGTTCCGCAACGGCCGCGCGAATCGCATCATCCGACGAACGGCTCTTGGTGAGAAAGCGCGTCGGCCCGAGGCGCAGGCGGCTGCGCTCGGCGGTGGTGAGATCGAACGACGTGTACACGAGCAGCGGAATGTTGCGATGCGCGCGATGGCCACGCAGTTCCGCGACCACGCCGAAGCCGTCGAGATCGGGGATGTCGACGTCGAGCACGATCACCGCGGGCGTGTTTTCCGCGACCGCCGCGAGCGCGCTCCAGCCCGAGCGCGCATTGCGCACGCGCGTGCCGAGCGGCGCGAGGTGCGTGACCAGGCGATCGGCGAGACGCGGATCGCTTTCGATCAGCAACACGTCGCGCTCCGGATGTCCGGCCGCGTCGGCGACGCGGAACCAGAACGTGCTCCCCTCCCCTTCCGTGCTGTCGACGCCGATCGAGCCGCCATGCTGTTCGACGATCGACTTGCAGATCGCGAGTCCGAGGCCCGTGCCCGGTTTGGTGCGCGCATCGCTCGAATCGATCTGCTGGAAGCGCTGGAACAACTTCGTCCGCGCGTCGGGCGGAATGCCGCGGCCGGCATCGACGACACGCACCTGCACCGCGTCGCCGTCGCTCGCCGCAACGACGCGCACGACGCCGCCGCGATGCGAGTACTTCACCGCATTCGACAACAGGTTGACGACCACCTGCACGAGGCGCAGTTCGTCGCCGATCACTACGACGTCAGTCGGCACGATCTCGATGGTCACCCCTTCCTGCACCGCCGCAGCGCTCACCGTTTCAACGGAACGCTCGAGCACGCGCATGAGCGGCGTGGCGCGGAACTCCAGCTCCAGCTTTCCACTCTCGAGTTTTTCAAAGTCGAGAATGTCGTTGATGAGGGTGATCAACCGAACGCTGTTGCGCTCCGCGACGGCGACCATCTGCCGCGCCTCGTCCGACAGATCGCCCATCACGCCCGATGCGAGCAGGCCGAGCGAGCCGCGGATCGAGGTCAGCGGCGTGCGCAGTTCGTGACTGACCGTCGAGACGAAGTCTTTCTTCATCCGCTCGACTTCCTGACGCTCCGAAACGTCGAGCAGATGCGCGGCGAAGTGACGTTCGTGGCCGCCGCCGTCGTGGAACTCGAACAATGCGAGCTCACACGCGAACGTCTCGCCATTGCGACGCCGTCCGCGCAGCTCGGACACTTTGCCGAGCGCGCTTTCGAGCAGATCGGCTTCGTCCGAGCCTTCGTCTTCGAGCAGCGTGACGATGTTGCGTCCCATCAGCTCGTGCGCGTCGTAGCCGAACATGCGCACGGCCGCCGGATTCATCGACTCGATCACGCCGTGCGCGCCGGTGGTGATGATGCCGCCGAGGGAGTTGTCGATGATCGAACGCGTACGGGCGTCGCTGCGGCGCAGCGCCTCCTCGACCGTCACTTTTTCCGTGATGTCGCGTGCGGCCGCGTAAACGAGCCCTTCCTCCGGCACCGGCGACGCGGTCCAGGCGAAGTAACGAATGGAGCCGTCGCGGCAGACGTAGCGATTCTCGAAGCGGACGGTCGAGAAGCCGCGCTGCAGTCGCGACATCTCGGCTTTCGTGCGCTCGCGATCGTCGGGATGCACGAAGTCCATGAACGGACGGGCGATCAGTTCTTCGATCGAGTATCCGAGGACTGTTTCGAAGGCGGGATTGAGGCGGCGGAAGATGCCGTCCATGCCGGCGATGCAGAGCAGATCGATGGAGAGATCGAAGAAGCGATCGAGCTCGCGCTCGGCGCGTTTGCGCGTGGAGATGTCGGTGTGCGTGCCGGCCATGCGCAGCGGACGGCCGTTCGCGTCGCGCTCGACCACTTTGCCGCGCGCGAGCAGCCAGAGCCACGTGCCGTCGCGCCGGCGCATGCGATGTTCGGTCGCGTACTGCACGCTCTCCCCTTTGAAGTGGCGGTCGAGCGCGCCGAGGACGAAGTCCCGGTCGGCGGGATGAACGAGGCTCTGCATCGTCGAGATGCGCGGCGGCAGTTCGTCGAGCCGGTAGCCGAGCATGGCCGCAAAGCTGGGGCTGTACTGCACGTCGTCGGTGGCGACGTTCCAGTCCCAGAAGCCGTCCGTGCTTCCTTCGAGCACGCGCTGCAACCGCGCCTCGCTATCGCGCAACCGCTCCTCGGCGCGCGTGCGCTCGGCCACCTGCCTGCGCAATTCGAGCTGCGTCACGACCTGCCGTGCGAGTGCGCGCAAGGCCGAACGCTGGGTTTCGGTGAGGAGGCGCGGGCGGCGGTCGATGACGCAGAGGGTGCCGAGGTTCACGCCCTCGGAGGTCGTGAGTTGCGCACCTGCGTAGAAGCGGATGTGCGGATCGCCGGTCACGAGCGGATTGGAGACGAAGCGGGCGTCGCGCGCGGCGTCGCCCACCGTGAAAAGGTCGCGCTCCTGAATGGCGTGTGCACAGAACGAGACGTCGCGCGGCGTTTCGGAGACGTCGAGTCCGACGCGAGCTTTGAACCACTGGCGCCGCTCGTCGACGAAGGTGATGAGGGCGATGGGAGCGCTGCAGATCGCGGCCGCGAGTCGCGCCAGCTCGTCGAACGCCTCCTCCGCCTCCGTGTCGAGGACACCATACCGCCCGAGAATCTCGAGACGCTGCTGCTCATGGTGGGCGAAAACCGTCGCGGTCATCCAGAGAGCGAGCGTAGGGGGCGGAGGTTACGGGGAGATTACGGGGAGCGAGGGATGACATGGAGCCCCCGAGGTCTCGGGTTCCTCCGAGGAACTCCGAGGAACCCGAGGAACTCCGAGGAACTAACTGTTACGGCACGTACTCATCCGCACCGATGTCGTACGTGGTGCCGCGGGACTGGCCCCAGTAGTCGTCGGTCACGGCGGTGAGCGTCGTGCCCATGTTGATGCAGGGGGAGGTCGACTGGAGCTGGTAGCTGGTAGCGGTGGACGAGCCTGCGCTCACGAGCAGCGGGTTGCTGGTAATGTCGCCGGGGCCGGTCTTCGACGTACCCGAATTGCCGTTGTACCAGTCGTTGTAGCCGTACGTGATGTGGGTACTGGTGGCGTACGCGTGCGGGCGGCCGGTGCGGGCGTAGAAGATGTTGTTCTGCACCGTGGTCGTGTCGTGCACGTCGGTCGTACCGTTCTGCAGATACATGCACATGTCTTCGCTGCCGTAGAACGTGTTGTTCGCGATCAGCGTGTTGTGCAGACCGCCGCCGTCTTCGTAATTGCCGTACGAGATGCCGAACTTGCCATTGACGGCGATGTTGTTGCGGATGTTGATGGAATTGAGCGGATTCATCTCGTGCACGCCATTGACCGTGTACGTCTCATTGGCCATGGCGATCCCGCTGGCACCGTACGAGGTGCCGCTGTAATTGCGCGTGTAATTTGCGGCGTTGGCCGACTTGCCGGCCATGCAGAAGTTGCGATCGACGTTCGCGTTCGTGGCGTTGTCGAGATAGATGTTTGTGCCGTAATTGTCCCAGGCCGTATTGCCGGAGATCGTACAGCCGGCGGTCAGGACGCAGTCGATCCCCTCGCCCCAGTTCTCATAGACGGTATTACCGGTGATGTACGCATTGTCAACGCGGTAGGTACCGATGCCCTGCGTCCAGGCGCCGCCGGCGCGGGTGGAGTTCATGCGCACGTTGTCATAGACGGTGTTCTGGTCGATGTAAATGTGGTGCGAGCTGCCGCGCGTATTGGCGCTCGGCGTGGTGGCCACAATGCCGAAGCTCTGGTTGCCATGCGAGGTGTTCTTGCGCACCGTCACATACGACGACCCTCGCACGCGAATCCCCGCCTCGGGGCCATTGCGCACTTCGAATCCTTCGACGGTGATGTACGAGCAGCTGTCGATCGCAAATGCGGCCGGTGCACTGCCGGTGTAACTGACGCCTGCGACGTCGACGACCGGCGTCTCGGTTCCGTACGCCTTGATGACGATGTCGCCACCCGTGGACGAGCCGTTCTTGCTCCAGACGACGACGAATTCGTTGTAGGTGCCGCGGCGTACATAGAGCGTGTCGCCGGCGGTGGTGAGTTTGGAAACGCCTTTGGCGATGGTGAGGAGCGGCGCGCTGACGGACGTGCCGGTGTTGCTGTCATTGCCGCCGTCGGCGGCGGTTGCGACGTACCAGGTGCCCGCGAATGCGGACGTTGCGAATAGAAGTGTGGTGGTGATGAAGAGCGCAATAGCGGTTTTGCGCATAGGTGAATCTCCCTCGATCAGTTTTAACGGCGCTCCAAATAACTGCACGCGCTTTGCCCGATCTCCGTCTTTTTCTTACATTTGACGGAGACATTTTTTGATGTCGGGATTTTTGCGGCCGCACGCCCCTCACC
>JALYOB010000274.1 GCA_030857085.1 Acidobacteriota bacterium
CAGTTAGCAGATTTCGCACGAGTGTCGCGGAGGCTTGGCCTGCAGACGGGTCCGGGCCCGTGGCCCGGCCGCCGGAGGCCTCCCGGTCCGCTCCTGCTTACCGCGACGGCAGCTCGAATGCACGTCCGACGATGCTCGGATCGACGGAACGATCGAGGTACTCCCACACCGCCAGCGCATCGGGATGATTCGCGATCAGCGGCGCGGTCGCATGCGTGGCGGGATCGTTGATCACGAGCCGCGCGCGGCGATACCAGTGCATCGCTTCTTCCGGATTGAGGCGCAACTCTTCGCGCACGCCCTGCACCAGAAGAAATTGCTCCGCCGGAATGCCTGACGCTTCGATCTCGGCGAACGACGGCGCGAGCTGGCGCGCACGCGCACGAATGATCTTCAGCTTGAGACGCAGCGACTGCGTGTCGAGCGCGGCGCGATTCATTTCGCACAGATGCGCGATTGCGAGCCGCATCAGCTCCGGCTTCTCGTTGATGAGCAGACCCAGTCGATATGTCGGAATCACGCCGATCGCCTTGACGGCCGACCACGCAACCGCGCCGCTCACCGAGACTTCGAGAGCGACCTCCGGCACCACAAAACGGAGCACGCCACGTGCGCCGCGCGGCAGTTCATGACGCAACTCGATGCGCGCACCGCGCGCGGAGAGATCTTCGATCAGAGCGGGAGCGGTATCGAACGTCCCCTGCAACGAGGGCTCGAGGCGGAAGCGATCGGTCGAGCGCAGCTCTTCGATCCGGCTGGTGCGCTTCGAGGTCTGCAGATGCGCGAGGAGCGATTGCATCACGTCCGCAGGTCCGTACGTCCGGCCGCCGGACATGAACTTCCCCGCCTGCGACGGATCGGGCTGCGACCAGACGATCACCGTCTCGAGCGTGATCTGCGACGGGCGCGTTTCGACCGCGAGTTGCAGCACTCCTTTCCCGCCTTGCTCGAGCGGCTTGTCGTGCCGGAAGCGCACGCCCTTCGACGAGATGTCGCAGATGGCGACGGGCGCACCGCCGAAAGTCGCCGCGAGCGGAGGTGCGAGCAAAAACCGCTCAGCGGTTCTGAGGTTACGTGCTGCTTCGTGCATGACTGGACGAAAGAAGGATACTCGGACTGAAGCGAACGTGTAACACCAGCCTCGGCCGCTGTCGTGTGATATCGCTCACCAATGGCCCGAAACTACGACATCGTCACCTTCGACTGCTACGGAACGCTGATCGACTGGGAGAGCGGCATCGCCGACGCGTTCATCGCCGCCGCACAAGCCGGCAATACGGCAGTCGATCGTTCCGCAGTGCTCCGCGCGTACGAAGAAATCGAGCCGGTGGTCGAGCGCGAGACCTATCGCTCCTACCGCGACGTCCTCACCGAAACCGCCAGACGCGTCGCCCAACACCTCGGCTGGCCTGTTGCGAATCGGGCGTTTCTCGCCGATTCACTGCCGCAATGGAAGCCGTTCGCCGATACGAATGCAGCGCTCGAACGCCTCCGCGCGTGCGGCTACAAACTCGGCATTCTCTCCAACATCGACGACGATCTCCTCGCCGCAACACGCGGTCATTTCACTGTGGATTTCGAGGTGATCGTCACCGCGCAGCAGGTCCGCTCGTACAAACCGGGACGAGCGCATTTCGACGAAGCGCGCAAACGCATCGGTGACGCACGCTGGCTGCACGCCGCGCAAAGCAACTTTCATGACGTGGTGCCTGCGAATGCGCTCGGCATTGAGACCGCGTGGGTGAACCGCCGTGGCGATTCAGCATTGGAAGGTGGCGTGCCGCGGATCGAAGTGCCCGATCTCGCGACGCTCGCGGAACGGCTCTGCTGACACGTGTCGAACGGGGCGACCCTGCACTACCGCAGGGGATCCCGCGCTGTCGCGCGGGATGACACGATGACAGTGCAGCCCCCTGAACGGACAACGGACAACCGCGACGCGGCGCCTCGCGCCGCGCCGCGTTCAAACTTACAGCGTCTCGACGATCACCGCACCCGCTTCACCGCCGCCGATGCAGATCGCGGCCAGACCGCGCTTGAGGCCACGCTCCTGCAGCGCATGAATCAGCGTCACGACGATGCGCGCGCCGCTCGCGCCGATCGGATGACCGAGCGCAACCGCGCCGCCATGCACGTTCAGCTTCGCGTGCGGAATGTTCACGTCCTTCATCGCCGCGAGCGCGACCGCCGCGAACGCCTCATTGATCTCGAACAGGTCGATGTCGTCGACGCTCATTCCGGCGCGCTGCATCACGAGATCGATCGCCTTGCCCGGCGCGGTCGTGAACCACTCCGGCTCGTGCGCCGCCGTCACCTGCGCGACCAGACGCGCGATCGGCTTCAGACCATTCTTCTGCGCGTAATCGGCCGACGTGACGATCATCGCCGCCGCGCCATCGTTGATCTTCGACGCGTTCGCTGCGGTCACCGTGCCGCCGTCCTTGAGGAACGCCGGCTTGAGCGTGCGCATCTTGTCGAGAGGAGCGGTGAACGGCTCCTCGTCATCGACGACCACCGACTTCCCCTTCTTCCCTTCGATCTCGACCACGGCGATTTCCTTGCGGAACTTGCCGGTCTTGATCGCGTCCTGCGCGCGGCGATACGACTCGTGTGAATAGTCGTCCTGCTCTTCGCGCGAGAAGGTGTACTTCTGCACGCACGACTCCGCGCAGCTGCCCATGTGCTTGTCGCCGTACGGATCCCACAATCCGTCGTGAACCATGAGGTCGATCATCTTGCCGTTGCCCATGCGATAGCCGCCGCGCGCCTGCGGCAGCGCGTACGGTGCGTTCGACATCGACTCCATGCCGCCCGCGATCGCGACTTCATATTCGCCGCAGCGAATGTCATTCGCCGCGTACATGAGCGCCTTCATGCCCGAGCCGCAGACTTTGTTCACCGTCACCGCGCCGGCGCCGACGGGAACGCCTGCGAAAATACCCGCCTGACGCGCGGGAGCCTGTCCGACGCCGGCCTGCAGCACGTTGCCCATGATCACCTGCTGCACTTCTTCGGCAGGGACGCCCGCGTTCTCGAGCGCGCACTTGATGGCGATCGCGCCGAGGCGTGGGGCGGGGAGGGCGGACAAGGTGCCCATAAACGAGCCGATCGGCGTGCGAGCGCCGCCGGCAATCACGATTTCTTTCATGGAGAGCACTCCTTTGAGGCCATGCGAGAGGTTGAGATAAGATGCAGCCGACCGCAATCAGACAACGTCATTCGGACGGCTGTCAACCTCAGCTCGACAGGAGTTTTTCCCATGACCATTTCCGCGATCACAGACCGTCGGATGCACGTCCAGCCGGCGGAGGTACACAACGTCCTCTCGCGTCACATGCTTGCCGATGGCTACGACCTCGTGATGGATCTCCGGAAGTCGAAAGGCTCGTGGGTCTTCGACGCCCGCCGCGGCCGCAACGTCCTCGACTTCTTCACCAACTTCGCCTCCATTCCTGTCGGATACAACCATCCGAAGATGGACACGCCGGAGTTCCGCGAGCGCCTCGCGGACGTGGCGATGAACAAGCCCGCGAACTCGGACATCTACACGACCTACATGGCCGAATTCGTCGAGACGTTCGCGCGTCTCGCCGTCCCCCCTTCCCTCAACAAGCACATGTTCTTCATCGAAGGCGGCGCCCTCGGCATCGAGAACGCCGTCAAGGCCGCGTTCGACTGGAAGATCCGCAAGAACTTCGCGAAGGGATACACGAGCGAGAAAGGCACGCAGATCATGCATCTGCGCGAGTGCTTCCACGGCCGCACCGGCTACACGCTCTCGCTCACGAACACCGCCGATCCGCGCAAGACGCAGTACTTCCCGAAATTCGACTGGCCGCGCATCGACAATCCGAAGCTCACGTTCCCGCTCAATGAAGAAAATCTCGCCGACGCCGAGCGCCGCGAGCAGGCCACGCTCGAGCAGGCGAAGCAGTTCCTCCATGAACGCAAAGACGACGTCGCCGCGTTCATCATGGAGCCGATTCAGGGCGAAGGCGGCGACAACCACTTCCGTCCCGAGTTCATCCGCGCGATGCGCCAGCTCTGCGATGAAAACGAGATGCTGCTGATCTTCGACGAAGTGCAGGCAGGCGTCGGCATCACCGGCAAGATGTGGTCATTCCAGAACTTCGGCGTCGAGCCGGACATGTTCTGCTTTGGTAAGAAGACGCAGGTCGCCGGCTTCTGCTCGAACGATCGCATTTTCGATCTCGCGGAAAACGTCTTCACCGTTTCCTCGCGCATCAACTCGACGTGGGGCGGCAATCTCACCGACATGGTGCGCGCGCAGCGCTACTTCGAGATCATCGACGAAGAAGGTCTGGTCGAAAACACCGCCCGCGTCGGTGCGTTCTTCCTCGGCGAACTGCAGCGCTTCCAGCAGGAGTTCCCGCAGCTCGTCTCGAACGTCCGCGGCCGCGGACTCATGGCCGCGTTCGACCTGCCGAGCGGCGACGTGCGCGACGCGGCCCTGAAAGCATTCATGGGCTACGACGTGATGGTGCTCGCCTCCGGCCATCGCTCCGCCCGTTTCCGTCCGCCGCTCAATCTGTCGATGGAAGAGGCGACGGAAGGGATCCGGCGGATGGAGAAGGCGCTGAAGGATCTCGCGTAATCAATTCGCAATTCGACGTAGAAACGGCGGGCGCGAGCTCGCCGTTTTCCGTTTCAGCAGCTTGCGCTGATCCCTTTATCGACGTATATCATCATTGATGCAACTCCTGAAAAGCCCCGTAAAAGCGTCTATTGCCATCGCGGTAGCAGTGCTCTCTGCTGCACCTGCTCCTGGCCAACCGAAGAAGCCAATATGGCGATGGACGGTGGAGGAACGACTGGCGCTCCGCTTCGACCCCGTTGCCATGCGTGAACGTGCGGGCGGTGCACCGGGCGCCGACCCGACGAAGTACACCGAGATTCACGGCAGGCGACACCCTGAGTTGTTGATGCCGACGGAGATCCTGTCGATCTTCGTCATGACTGCGTATTCACAGGCCGAGGATGAGGTCGCGCGGGCAGCGCGCGAGGATGCCGCGCGCAAAGCGCACGATCTCGGGCTCCCGGACGACTTCATGAAGACGTTCGAATATCAGTGCCGCCCGTTCATCGAAGCACAAATGCGGGAGTTTCACGTGATGGATCGCATTCAGGCCGAGCGGGGCGACGTGCGCGAGTTGTGGAAGGAACTCCAAGCAGTCCGCGAAGAAGAATGCCCGCTGCGTGTCGCAGCACTCGACGCACTCCGCGGGATCTACGGTGAGCGCTTCGACGAGTTCCTCTATGTCGCAATCGCGCCGAACGCGTTCACCACTGGAGGCAATCCGAAAACATATTCAGACGAGCTTCGGCGGAAAGAGGCGGGTTGCCGATGAAGTGGGCACGATTATCAGCGTTGACGCTGTGGTGCCTCGGTGCGGCGGTAGCCGCTCGCGCGGGCGAGTACGGCATGATCGATGGCTATACCACGATGTCAAATTCGGGTGGCGTAGCAACCTCCATGATGAACGCGACCTACTTTGCGTCAACCGTCGTCTGCCATACCAACTGCAGCTACTCGTTGTCCGGCAACCACTACATTGGCTGCTCGCGCAACGGCGAAGTCATGGAGAGCGTCAACTGGCAAACGTCGCTTTACAGCTACCGCGCGTCGATTTCGGCCTCGATGACCCCCGGCGAATGCTATTACTCCAACGGCGACGCAATGTACCTCTACCTCGCCGGCGATTCGCTGATGAACGTCGACGTCTCGCCTCCGTACATCCTGGGAACGAACAACAGCAGTTTCCAAAGCAACACCGTCTGCCGTCCCAACCCCACCCCCGCCCCGATCGAGCCCGGCTCGCCCATCGTCCTGAACCTCTCCAACGGCGGCTATGACTTGACCGGCGTCGATGATCCGGTCGCGTTCGATCTCGACCGCGACGGCGTACGCGAGCGCATCGGCTGGACCGCGGCGTCCGCGAACGAGGCGTTCCTCTGCCTCGATCGCAACGCGAACGGAACGATCGACGATGGCGGTGAGCTCTTCGGCAACCACACGGTTCTCGCCAGTGGCGCGGTTGCGACGAACGGCTTCCTCGCTCTCGCAGAACTCGACTCCGACCGCAATGGCCACATCGATCACGCCGATGCAGCCTGGCCGCAACTCGAACTGTGGACGGATGCGAATCACGACGGCATCTCACAGGAAGCGGAATTGAAGTCGCTCAGCGCGAGCGCGGTCCAGAGCATTTCAACGGACGCAAGGTGGTCGGGCCGTCGCGATGCATACGGCAACACCTTCCGCTATCGCGCCGACATCACGT
>JALYOB010000729.1 GCA_030857085.1 Acidobacteriota bacterium
GGAACTCCGAGGAACCCGAGGAACTATTTGATACGCATCCTCTACATCGGCGACGTCGTCGGCCAGCCTGGCCGGCGCGCGTTGCACCAGAAACTGGAGACGGTGATCGGCCGGGAGATGGTCGATTTCACGATCGTCAACATCGAGAACGCCGCCGGCGGATTCGGGGTAACCGAGGCGATCATGGACGAGTTGTCGGACCTGCCGATCAACGTCTATACGTCCGGAAATCACATCTGGGACAAGAAGGACTTCGTCGACAACTACGAGCATTACCCGCACGTGATCCGGCCAGCAAACTATCCGGCCGGAAATCCGGGCAAAGGCAAAGTGGTCCGGCAGACTGCGGGCGGTGTGAACGTGGCGGTGCTGCAGTTCATGGGCAACGTGTTCATGCCGCCGATCGACAATCCGTTCTATTGCGCCGATCGCGAGCTCGCGGAGCTCGGCAATGCCGCGAAGGTCATCATCGTCGACATCCACGGCGAAGCAACCTCGGAAAAGCAGGCGTTCGGACGCTATCTGGATGGCCGCGTTTCGGGTGTGTTCGGCACGCATACGCACGTGCCCACCGCAGACGAACGCATCCTGCCCAACGGCACCGCGTATCAGACCGACGTCGGAATGACGGGCGCGTACGACTCGGTGATCGGCTTCCGTCCGGACGAAGCGCTGCACCGCTTTCTCATGAACACGCCGAAGAAGCTCGAAGTGGCGAAGCGCGACATCCGCTTGTCGGGCGTGCTCGTGGAGGTGGATGAGACCACCGGCCGCGCGCATCGCGTCCAGCGCATTCACGAGCATCTGGGAGAGTAGTTGCGGCTCTCGGTCATCGCGTTGGGCGACGTGCATGCGGAAGATCTCGCGGCGCTGACCACGCGCTTCGAGCACATCGAGCAGCTCGTGCTCGACATTCCGGCGCGCGATCCGCTTGCGAAACATCGCGCGGAGTTCAACCGCGCGCTCGATGCCGCGACCGCGGACTGGGTGCTGGTGGTGCGTGAGCGGGAGACGCTCGACGATGCGCTCGCGCAGGAAATCGTCGATGCCGCGAACGCCGCGAAAGCGCGCGGCTTCCGCATTCGCAGCACGCCTTTCTATGCAGGGCAGCCGCTTCTCGTGCGCCGCGACGAAGGGGAAGTGCGCCTCTTCCATCGCCGCAACTACATGCGCTATGCGAACAAAGGGGAGTGGGACGAGATCACGGTGCAGGGAACCGTGGTGCGTCTCGCGAATGCGTTCCGCTCCGTGACCTTCAATACTGCGGAAGAACATCGCGCGCATCTCGCATCGAAAGCGGCGCCGCATTCGATGCTCCGTCGCGTGCTGCTGTTCGTCAGCTACGCGATTGCGACGAAAGCGCGCGACAGAAACACGCTGCGCTATCTGTGGATCGAAGCGGGATACGACGTTCCGGTTCACGACAAGATTTAGGCGCGGCCCCTCACCCGGCGCTGCGCGCCACCCTCTCCCCGCAAGCGGGGCGAGGGGAAACAAAGATTTGCCCTTCTCCCCGCGGTGCGGGGAGAAGGTGCCCGAAGGGCGGATGAGGGGCACCGGGCGGTGCAGTCAACTCTCAAACGTACAGATGCCGCACGAGCTCTCCATACCCGTTGTACGGCAGCGTGCGACGCACGTCGAACGTGCCTAGCAAACGCTCGGTAGCCTGTGACCAGCGCGGGTGCGGACGCGAGGGATCGACGTTCGATTCGAACGGGTAATCCGTCGGTGCGAGGTCTTCCCAGAACGTATGCGGACGCTCGGCAACGAGCTCGATGCGCACCACCGACTTGGGCGATTTGTAGCCGTACTTCCACGGCACCACGATGCGCACCGGCGCGCCATGCTGCGGCGGAAGTTTGTGGCCGTACATGCCAGTGGCGACGAAGGTGAGGTCGTGCATCGCCTCGTCGATGCGCAGCCCCTCGTAGTACGGCCATCGCTCCCACGGACGCTCTTTCACTGCGGGCTGCTGCTGCGGATCGGAGAAGCTGAGAAAACGAACGTACCTCGCGTCGTGCCGCGGCTCTGCTGCGAGCAGCAATCGCGACAGCGGAAAGCCAACCCACGGAATGGCCATCGACCACGTCTCGACACAGCGATGCCGATACAGCCGCTCTTCATGGGCAAATCGAAGCAACTCTTCGAGCGCATACCGCCGCGGCTTTGCCACCAGGCCCGTGACTTCCACGCTCCAGCGATCCGTCTGAAACGCACCGACGTGACGCCACACGTCCTTGCGCGAGGTGAACTCGTAGAAGTTGTTGTACGACGCCGCGATGATCTCGTCCGTCAGCGGACGATCGATCGTGTAACGCGCGTTGCGCGGCGCGATGCGCTTGTGTCGCGGGATCGTGGCCGCGACGTCTTCGCGTCGCGAACCGCACGCGGCGAGCGCGAACGCTGCGCTCGCGAGGAGCGCCCTCCGTGTCATCCCGAGCGAAGTCGAGG
>JALYOB010000275.1 GCA_030857085.1 Acidobacteriota bacterium
CGATCGCGCGGGGATGGTCGAGCAGCGGCTGATGCACTGGTCGGTCGCGAATGAAGAGCATGAGGCGGCGCGCGCGATCCGGGAGTCGCTGCCGCAATCGCCGCGGCGCGATCTCGCGCTCGCGCAGACATGGACCGCGATCGGCGACTGCCGCTACATCGGTCACGATGCGAAGCCGAGTCCGAAGCTGCGCGGCACGGCGGAAGAGGCGTATCAGAACGCGCTCGTCGTGCTGCGGCGCGTCCCGCCCGACACGAGCATTCGCCGCGATGCGTTGCGTGAGCTCGGACGGGCGAACCAGCGGCTGGGCGGCTTCTATACCGGTCCCGTGGTGCACGATCTGCCGCGCGCGATTCGGCATCACGAGGCCGCGCTCGAAGCACTCGGCGAGCTGGCGCGGCTCGATCCGGCAGATGCGGTCGCGCGCCGCAATTACGCCGATCAATTCATCATGAAGGCGACTGCGCACAATCGCATGGGCGATGGCGCGGGCGCGCTCGAGGCGACGACGCGCGGCCTCGAAGTCTTGCGCTCGCTCGCGGCGGCGGATCCGAAGAACGTCGAGGCGCAGCACGATCTCGCCTTCGCCTGCAGCGAGCAAGGCGTCGCGCTGATGCACCTCGGCCGCAATGCCGAGGCGGTTGCGGCGCTGCGTGAGGCGATCGCGATTCGCGAGCGATTGATTGCGGCGGATCCCGCGAATCAGGAAGACGTGCGCGACAACAAGCGCGACCAGAGAGCCCTCGACACGCTGCTTTAGGAGTGCGGCGGCAAAGCCGCCGCTTTCGTATCGGATCGCAAAGCGGTGGCTCTGCCACCGCACTCCTAAAGTAGAATGCGCCGTCCCCCACATGGTCCCCGATCGATTCCGCTCCTCGTTCACTCGCTCCACGCTGCAAACCATCGAGACCCACGCGAATCGGTTTCGTGTCGCCGAGCCGCTCTTCTTTCGCGCGGCCTACACGGCCAACGTGACCGAGAACGAGCGGCGCACCTTCGCGCCGGTGATCGTGTTCGACGGCCCGCGCATCGCCTCATCGCGCTGCACATGCGTGGCGTGGATGAAGGCGGACGACCTCTGCCGCCACCTCGCCGTGCTTCTCGGCAAACTGGCGAAAGACGATGGCGTCCTACCGGCCGAAAAGTTCGATGCGAGCGTCTGGCGCGCGATCGCGTTCGCATCGTTCGGTGAAGGACGGGAAATTCATTTCGACGATCCGAGCGACGCGCGCGAACAGCTTCTCCGCAAATACGTTCTGACCGAACAGGAGCAGGCGCTCCTGCGCCGCGGATCGGGCTCGACGCGCCTGCAGTTCGAAGCCTCGCCGTGGTATCGCTGGAGCAAGTCGATGTTCCTGCGCGGCGGCGACGACGTGCGGCTCGAGATTCGCGACGGCGCGGCCGCGGAGCTGGTCTGTCCGACGCAGCGCGTGCCGCTGCCGGCATCCGCGGTCGAGCATGTGCTCACCGCCGCACCGGAGATGGTCGCTGCGAGCGGCTTCGAAATCGCGCCGCAGACGCTGGCGCAATCGCTGCGCATCGAGATCACCCGCTCGCGCGCGCTGCGTTTTTCGCCCGTGCTCGTCGGCGGGGGAGGAGCGATTCTCGATCGCGATGCGCTTCCGAAGTTCGGCAAGTTCTTTCTCGCCGGCAATCGCTTCGCGTCACCTGCGCCCGCGTTGCCGATGTTCGTCGAGCGGAGCGACAAAGAGCAGGCGTTCCTTTTCGAAGTGCGCCCGAGCGCCGGTCTGCCGTACGACCGCGAGACGGTCATTGCGGAAGACGAAGTGTTCGCGTTCGTCGAGCGGCATCGCCACGAGCTCGCACAACTGCGTCCCGAGCTCGCGCCCGATCCGGTGCGCAACGCGCAGCCGGTGCGGCTCGACGGCGAAGTGATCTTCGACTTTGCGAACGTCCACAAAGACTTTCTCGAGGTCGAGATCTCCTTTCTCACCAGCGGCGACGTCATCACCGCGGCGGAGATCGCACGCGCGCGGCGCGACGGCGTGCGCGCGCTGATTCGCGGCAATCTCTGGATCGACGTCACCGATCCGCAGTTCGCCTGGCTCGATGAAGCGACGATTGGTCCGCGCGGCCACGTGCTCGTCACCAAGCTCGAACTGCTGCGCATCCGCGGGTCGCTGCGCGGCAAGGCGATCTTTCGTGGCGATCGGGCGTGCGAGCGCGTGTTTCGTCTGTTCGATGAAATTCAAACGGACGCCGAAGCGCCGTCGCCGGCCGCACTCGGCATCGATCTGTACGCATATCAGCAGACCGGCTATCAGTGGCTGTGGCTTCTGCAGCAGAACGGTTTCGGCGGGCTGCTCTGCGACGACATGGGTCTCGGCAAAACGCATCAGGCGATCGCGCTCATTCGTGCGCTGACGCATGTCGATCCGTCGCAGTCGGTGCTGGTGGTTTGCCCGACCTCACTGATCGATCACTGGCGCGACAAGCTCGCGCGCTACATTCCGGACGTGGCGGTGACGCTGACCACGTACGGCCTCGTGCGCTCCCGCTTCGAACAGTTCCGCGGCAAGCGTTTCGATCTGGTCGTGCTCGACGAGATGCAGACGATCAAGAACGCCGATACGGCGACGCATCATGCGCTGCGCGGCATCGACAAGCGCATCGCCGTCGGGTTGACCGGAACGCCGATCGAAAATCACGAAGGGGAGCTCAAGGCGCTGCTCGACTTCGTGGTGCCGGGTTATCTGCCGAAGCACGTCGACGATCGTCATACGCTGCAGCGGCTCGTGCGTCCGTTCGTGCTGCGGCGCACGAAAGCGCAGGTGCTCACGCAACTGCCGCCGAAGATCGTCGACAAGCGTTACTGCGAGCTGACGAGCGAACAGCGCGCGCTCTATCGCCGCGTGCTCGAGTCGCGCGCGAAGCCGCTGCGCGCGCAACTGCGCGCGGGCGGGAACGTCTCGTACGTGCACATCTTCGCCGCGCTGAATTACCTCAAGCAGATCTGCAATCACCCCGCATCGGCCAGCGGCGGCTTCGGCGCCGACGTCTCGTCGGGCAAGTGGGAGATGTTCACCGAGCTCCTCGACGAGTGCATGACCAGCGGTCTGAAGGTGGTGGTGTTCAGCCAGTACCTGCAGATGCTCGGTCTGATCGAGGATCACCTCTTCCGCCACGACATCGGCTACGCCTCGATCAAAGGCGGCACGAAGGAGCGCGGCGCGGAGATCGCCCGCTTTCGCGACGATCCCGATTGCCGCGTCTTCACCGCCAGCCTCCGCGCCGGCGGTCTGGGTATCGATCTCACCAGCGCGTCCGTGGTCATTCACTATGACCGCTGGTGGAACCAGGCCCGCGAAGATCAAGCCACCGACCGCGTCCACCGCCTCGGCCAGAACAAAGGCGTGCAGGTGATCAAACTCGTCACCCGCGGCACGATCGAAGAAAAGATCGACGCCCTCATCGAAAGCAAAGGCGCCCTCGCCAGCGACGTGATCCGCCCCGACGATCCGTCACTGGTCAAGCAGTTCACGAGGGAAGAGTTGGATCAGCTGCTGAGTGATGAAGCGTAGCGCGGCGCGAATGCGCCGCGGGCGCTGGGCGTTGGGCGCTTGGGGTTTTTCGCGATTCAGGCGATGCACCGCGAAGCGTTGAGCACTCGGTTGAACGCGCGCGAATGCGCCGCGGGCGCTGGGCGTTGGGCGCTTGCGGTTTCCCGCGATTCGGGCGATGCACGGCGAAGCGTTGAGCGCTCAGTTGAACGCGCGCGAATGCGCCGCGGGCGGTGGGCTTTGGGCGCTTGGGGTTTCTTGCGATTCGGGCGACGCACCCCAAACGCCTAACGCCCAACGCCCAATGCGCGACGCACAGCGTCGCGCATTGGGACCCCCCTCACTCCTGCCGTAACTCCACCCGGTGTATCCTTTCGTCACTCCACAACAACGGATTTTGGTAAGTGTGGCGTTCGTCCGCTCTCGAAAATCAACAATTCGGGATTTTTTCGTCACTCCGGCTGGACCTCTTCGGGCCTGCGTGCGTTAAGATGCCGACAAACATAAGTGACTTGACGGGCGCCCGTGTGCGCTTGTCCCAACTGTCTATCCCCGGAGGCATTCATGCGTAAGAGCCTTGCGGCCGCATTCTTCTTGCTGTGTGCATTCAGCGCCACGGCCGGCACCATCACCTCGATCGACCCTGCAAACTTCAAGGTCAACAGTGGTGAACAGTTCATCAGCGTCTACGGCACGGGCCTGGGCGACACGATCGTCTTCGATGGTCCGGCGGGCCATTTTTCCGTGCAGGCGAACGCTGTCTTCCGCGACCGCGTCGTCGGCTGGGTTCCGGAAGCGATCATCGCGACCTCCGGCGCCTACAACCTGACCACCGTCGACTCGCTCGGCGTGGTCTCGGGTCCGATCACCTTCAAAGTCTCGGGCTTCCGCCTGCCGCTCGCGATCCTCGTTCCCGACATCGTGCGCGAGCAGCCGTCCTCGCGTGAGGGTGCGTACGTGAAGTACGACGTCTTCGCGATCGGCGGCGCAGACGCGAACCCGACCATCAAGTGCGACTACCAGACCGGCTCGTTGTTCCCGATGGGCACGACCCGCGTCACCTGCACCGCGTCGAACATCTACGGCGAGACCGCGACGGATTCGTTCCCGATTCTCGTTCGCGATGAGGTCGCGCCGCGCCTGTCGCTCCCCGCGGCGATCCAGGTGAAGGCGAGCTCCGTCGAAGGCACGTACGTCGACTACAAGGCCGACGCGTTCGACGACATCTATGGAACGGTCATTCCGGACTGCAAGCCCGTGACCGGCTCGCTCTTCCCGGTCGGCTTGACCACCGTCCGTTGCAGCGCGACGGATGCGGACGGCAACGTCGGCGTCGGCGCCTTCTCGGTCGAGGTCCTCGGCCCGTCGAGTTACTACCCGCTCACCGTGAACGTTCCGGACCAGATCTACATGCAGGCCCGCGACGCGAAGGGCGCCTACGTCAAGTTCGACGTGAGCGTCAGCGGCACGCGCGATCTCTCGCCGCGCCTCACCTGCGATCACCTGAGCGGCGACAACTATCCGATCGGCGACACGCTCGTCACCTGCGACGCGCTCGACTACAACGGCATGCGCGGTCAGGGGCAGTTCTTCATCACCGTCATGGACGTGACTCCGCCGACGATCCTCGGCCTCGCCGCTTCGCCGAGCCTCCTCACGGCCGACAATCAGCTCTATCCGATCAACATCGACGTCAGCGCGAGCGATGACATCGATCTTCGTCCGCTCTGCAAGGTCGTCGACGTCACGTCGAAGGAAAACATCAACCTGCAGGACGGCGACGATCCGAAGTCGTACGACTGGCTCATCACCGGCGACTTCTCGCTCGAGCTCCGCGCGGAACGCCGCAACACGACTCGCGTCTACAACATCTACGTCGACTGCACCGACTTCTACGGCAACTGGACCCGCGGCCGCACGACCGTGACCGTCTCCGGCGGCGTCGCCTCCGGCTCGGTCATCGAGCCGCCGCCGCCCACGACTTCGAAGCGCCGCAGCGCGCACTGATCCCCCACACACCAATAGCAAAAGGGCGGGCTCGCAAGAGCCCGCCCTTTTCGTTCGTCCGCTTATCTGCGCTATTTGATCGGCACGCGCAAATCGATCCCCGTCGCCCAGGGGATCACCAGAAACACGAGCAGCGTGATCACGATCGCCGCGGCGATGTCGAGCAGCAATCCGCTCCGCGCCATCGCGCGCACGCGAATGAAGCCCGTGCTGTAGACGATCGTGTTCGGCGCGGTTGCCACCGGCAGCATGAATCCCGACGACGCCGCGAGCACGGCCGGAATCATCAGAAAGTAGGGATGCACGCCGATCGACGTCGAGAGCGCAGCCGCAATCGGCATCATCGCCGTCGCCGTAGCCACGTTCGACGCCACCTCGGACAGCAGCGTCACCACGATGCAGATCGCGATGATCATCAGCAGCGGCGGCCAGTTGCCGACGAACGACAACCGCGCCCCCGCCCACTTTGAAAAGCCGCTCGATTCGAGTGCGTCCGCAAGCGCGAAGCCGCCGCCGAAAAGAATCAGCACATCCCACGGCACACGCTTGAACTCTTCCCACTCGAGCAGCCGCTTTCCTCCGCCCGCCGGCAGCACGAACGCCACCAGCGCCATCGCCACCGCCACCGTCGCGTCGTTGATCTGCTTTGCATTCGGGAACAGGCGCGACCAGCCCGGAATCGTCGTCGCACCGACGACGATGTCCGCGCGAAACATCCAGAGCAGCGCCGTCGCCGCGCACAGCATCAGCGTCACTTTCTC
>JALYOB010000730.1 GCA_030857085.1 Acidobacteriota bacterium
GGCCAAGCCTCCGCGACACATTTCGTTTGATTCGCACGAGTGTCGCGGAGGCTTGGCCTGTCAGACGGGTCCGGGCCCGTGGCCCGGCCGCCGGAGGCCCCCTCGTCGTTCTGCGTTTACACTCCGCGCCGCAATGCCACGCGACTTACCTATCGGCAATGGATCGCTTCTCGTCGCCTTCGACGCGGAGTACCGCCTCGCCGACTTTTACTTTCCTCGCGTGGGGATGGAAAACCACGCCGCGGCCAGGTTCCGGTTCGGCGTGTGGGCGGACGGCGCGCTGCATGCGACCGACGAAGCGCCCTGGCAGCGGACGCTCGAATACCTGCGTGACACGCTCGTCACCGACGTCCTGCTGCAGAACGATGCGATTGGCTTGCGTCTGCGCTGCTACGACGCCGTCGATCCCGATTCGTGCGTGTACGTGCGCAAGATCGTCGTGCGCAACCTTCGTAGCGAGGCGAGGGACATCAAGCTCTTTCTGCATCACGACTTTGCGTTGTACGGCACAGCGATCGGGGACACCGTCATGTTCGATCCGCTCTCGCGCGGCATCGTGCAATACAAATCGCGGCGCTATGTGCTCGTGAACTGCGAAGGTGGCGTCGACGAGTACGCCTGCGGCCGCAGCGCGACCGCGGGCGGCGATGGAACGTGGCGCGATGCGGAAGACGGCGTGCTTTCGATGAGTGCGATTGCGCAGGGTGCGGTCGACGCGACCATCGCCATTCCGCTGCATCTCGAGGCGAACGGCAGCGCGACGACGTTTTACTGGATCTGCGGCGGACGCACGGATGCCGAGGTGCGGGGGCTCGATGCGAGGGTGCGGGGGGAGGGGGTGGCGCAGCTCCTCGCGCGCACGGGGTCGTACTGGTACACGTGGGTCAACAAGGCAGGGACGGACGTCAGCGACCTGCCGGATGAGATGACGGACCTCTATCGCCGTTCGCTGCTCGTTGTGGCGACGCAATGCGATCAGGGCGGGGCGGTGCTGGCGGCGAACGACTCCGACATCACCTGGGGTCATAACGACCATTACTCGTATGTCTGGACGCGCGACGCCGCGTTCATCTGCGACGCGATGGATCGGGCCGGATTTCCGGAGATCTCGCGCCGTTTTCTCACCTTCGCGAACGAGATCATTCGCGACGACGGCTACTTTCTGCACAAGTACAACCCAGACGGCTCGATCGCACCGCTGTGGCAGCCGTGGGTGCGCGACGGACAGACGCAGCTGCCGATTCAGGAAGACGAAACGGCGCTCGTGATCTGGCTCGTTGCGCGGCATTACGCACGGACGCGCGATCTCGATTTGTTGCGCGCCGTGTATCGCAAGCTCGTAGCATCAGCTGCCGATTTTCTGGTTCGCTTTCGCGATGCGGAGACCGGACTGCCGCTGCCGAGTTATGACCTGTGGGAGGAGCGGTACGGCGTGTTCACCTTTACGTGTGCAGCCGTGTGGGCGGGTCTCACCGCGGCCGCGGAACTCGCGAACGTGTTCAACGAGCAGGAGCGGCGCGCGGCGTACACCGAAGCCGCGTCGCAATTGCGCGAGGCGATGCGCAGGCATTTGTGGATCGAGGAAGAAGGGCGCTTCGCGTGCGGCCTCGTGATGCGCGACGGTGCGCTCACGCTCGATCCCACCGTCGATGCATCCACGTTTGCCGTCTTCTACCTCGGCGTCTTTCCGCCGACCACTGCGATCGTCGAGGGGACGATGCGTGCGGTGCGGGAGAAGCTGTGGGTGCGCACGGACATGGGCGGCGTGGCGCGTTACGAGAACGATTCCTATCACCGCATCTCCGACGAGCCGGGACGCGTGCCGGGAAATCCATGGATTCTCTGCACGCTCTGGCTGGCTGAGCATGTGATCGCGAAGGCGACGAATGCCGACGGATTGCAGCGCGCGCTCGATCTCGTCCGCTGGGCGCGCGCGAAAGCGACTTCCTCGATGGTGCTGCCCGAGCAGATCGATCCATACGACGGGCAGCCGCTTTCGGTCGCGCCGCTGACCTGGAGTCATGCGCAGGTGATCTCGGTCGTGCACGGCTATCTCGACGCATTGCGGCGACTGCGCTAAATTTGCGCGCACACCACAAAACGCGCGAAGTAGTTGCGAGGAGGATTTCCTATGGCCGGAAAAGCTGACGTCATCGACGCCATGGCCGAGCAGGCGGGCATCTCGAAAAAGGAGGCTGCCGCGGCATTCGATGCGTTCGTGCGCTACATCTCCGACACCTGCCAGAACGGCGAGTGTTGCGCCATCCCGGGACTCGGCAGTTTCCATGTGACGGAGCGGAAAGCGCGCGAAGGACGCAATCCGCGCACGAAGGAAGTGATCACGATCCCCGCGTCGAAGAACGTGCGCTTCAAAGCAGGGAAAGATTTGCGCGACGTGCTCAATGTGGCGCCGGCGCGCGCGAAGCGCGCTTCGCGCTAGTTTGGAG
>JALYOB010000276.1 GCA_030857085.1 Acidobacteriota bacterium
CGCGGCGACGCACGCGGTGCCCGGCCACGGCAGCACGAACAGGCTCCGTTTGGCGCCGCCGGTGGCGAGATACAGGAGCACGACGAAGTAAATCGCCGCCGACGCGAACGACAGTTGCGACGACGGCAACGCGAACGTCGTCAGACTCCACAGTCCCTGCGCGGACAAGGGTTCCGGCAGCGCCGTCTCGGTCTCCGTGTGACCAGCTTCGTAAGACTTCATTGGGCTCCCCGCTCCTTGAAGCACTCTGTTTTTCCGGGTTCCTGACAGGAGACAGTCGAGACGCCGGAAAGAGGGGAGCCGTTCGCATTTTTCAGCGCGAAGAATCGACGTTCGTCGCAGCGGCGTACTGCATCAAGACGAAGCCGGCCGCTCGCCGCACGGCGTCGGAGATTCCGAGCGGTTTCCAGCGGCGCAGTTGCTCGACTTCCGTTTCGTGAAACGACGCCGCGAGCTCTCCGCCCCGCAGCAGACGGCCGTAGAACGCGGTCATGAAGTCGGCGGTTGCCTGATCATCGACGGACCAGAGCGACATCAGCAGGTTCTCCGCTCCCGCCAGCGAAAAGCCGCGACGCAATCCGAGGACGCCCTCGGCCGCGCGCGCTTCGCCGACTCCGGTTTTGCACGCGGACAAAACGGTGAGCCACGTGCCGCCGAGATCGAGCGCGCTCGCTTCTTCCGCCGTCAGGATGCCGTCGGCGGCGAACGGAATGGCCGCACGACGTTCCCACGACTGGAGTGTCGTCTTTCCGCCGCTGAGCAGGATGTAGCCGCGGTACATCGGAGTGCGGCTCAAACGCGCTTTGATCGCACCGCCGGAGGCGTCACCGCGAAGCTGATCGCCGTGCGTCGCGAGGTGGAGGATGCGCGGCGCGGCGTGTCGCAGCAGTTCGTCTTCACGCGCCGCATCGCCGGAGAAAACGGTCGTGGTCCATTGCTGTTCGCGAGCCGCGGCAGCGACAGCGTTCACTTCGCGGCGGCTGTTCGGCAGATCGCCGCCGCCGTCTGCGAATGCGACCAGCGTCTTCGATCGCGGCGCCGCCGCGGTGCGAAGCAGATCGCGTCCGCTGCCGATCTGCGTTACCTGCCAGCGTTCGGCGATGAAGCGGGACTCGCTGTCGAGCAGCGCCGTCCACGGCAGAAAGGCGGTCGCGCCGTCCGGACTCAGAAGCACATGCCGCGTGCCTTGGGGAAACGCATTCGCCAGCGGCTGCCACAGACGATCGTGCAACAGACGGAGCAGCGTCTCGACGTCGGCCGGAGCGTCGGGATCCGCCATGCCGCGGCCACCGCCGCCGAAGCGGCTTACGAGATCGTCGATCGCGGAATCGAGCGTCTGCGCTTCTCCAAGACGAACCCAGACCGGCTCCTGCCGCGGCGCAATCACGATCGCGCCGTATGCCGGAACGAGCTTCCCGCCCACACGGTATTCGCGATATCGGACGATCTCGACCAGCACGTCGTCGTTGCGCAGCCGTGACTGCACGGACGAGACGCGGGCATCCGTCAGTGGATTTCGCGCGCGAATCCCGGATGATTTTGCGAGCGCGGTCTGCTCGTTCTTCAACAGGCGCGCGAGCTCCTCGAACGGCTCGCCGTTGCCCGCCTTCTCCATGATCCCGACCTTCAGCGCGTTGATGCGGTCGAGCCGTTCGCGATCGGCGGCTGCGCTGCTCTTGCGCGCGAGCGCGCGCTCGGCGAGCAGCGTCTCGAGGACCACACCTTTCGTCGTCAACACCGCGTCCGCAAGCAGTCGCGCGTCGCCCTGGTCGCAGAGCTGGTCAAATGGCGCCGCGTCGCGCAAATACGCGAGCCTTTGCTCCTCGGTCCCGAAGGCGAGGATGCGCTCGAGGTTCGTCTTCGCGAGTGCGAGTCCGTCGCGGCTGAGCGCGAGCGCCCGTTCGTGTTGACCGCGCCGCTGCGCGATCATCGCCAGCGCGCGCGTGACCCGCGCCAGGACCTCCTCGGCGCCACGCTGTTTCGCGAGCACGTCGCGGACTTCGACGAACAGGCGCTCGGCTTTCAGGAACTCGCCGCGCGCGAATGCCGCCGAGGCGAGATTCGCCTTCGCTGCTACCGCGGCGCGCGAGTCCGGTCCCGACTTGCGCTCCGCAAGCAGCAGCGCCTCCGCGGACGCGTTCGCGGCGCGCTCGTAGTCGCTCGCGAGGCTGTACGTCATCGCGAGGCTGGTGAGGATCTGTGCGGATCGCTCGCTGTCATCTTTCGTCAAAGCGCGCGCCTCCGTGAGCCGTGCCTCGGCGCCCGCGAAATCGTTCCGCTCCGCGAGTGCGTGGGCGAGACCGTCGAGCGCGACGAAGCGAAGATCGCGATCGAGGCGCGGCTGGGCCAGCAGCTTCTCGAAGATCGTGCGCGCAGCCTCGGCGTCGCCCATCGTCAGGTACAGCGTGGCCAGGCCACTGCGGGCCACTTGATCACGATGGCTCCCTTCTTTGTGCAGCCGCCGGAGGAGGTCGAGAGCTTCGAGAAACGCGCTCTCCGCATCTTCGGCGTCGCCGAGGAGCACGTATGCCGACGCGAGGTTGTGCAGAGCGACGACGCGATATTCGAAGAGTTCCGGCGGATCAGCCTTCAGTAGCGCGAGCGACTTTCGGAAGGAGCTCGCCGCCTCCGCGTAGCGTCTGCGCTGCAGCTCGACCAGTCCGCGGTTGTTGTGCACCCAACCGAGATCGTGAGCGGGCGAGCCGTTCTGCTCGAGCAGCGTCTGCGCCTGGTCGAAGAGGCGCTCCGCTTCGGCCGTTTCGCCAATCGCAGCATGCAGCGTCGCGAGATAGCCGTAGCCACGCGCGAGCGCGACCTCTTCGCCCGTCAGCCGCACAAACGCGAGAAGCGGCTTGTAGCCGGCGATCGCCGCGCGCACGGCATCCCGAGGAAGGGGAGGGAGCGGCGCGCCCGCAATCGGGATCAGCCGCTCGGTATCCATCTGCGCGAACGCAGACGTCGCAATGACGAGAACCACCAGCGTGGCACATGCGCGAAGTCGCATCGTCAACCCCCGTTGCCGTAACGGATCGTCATCCGCTCGACGATCTGTCCGATGCTGCCGCTGACGACCGAACAGATGGCGGTTTTGTCGCCGACCTGCACGACTTTCAGGCGCGCGCGCTCTTTCACGAACTCGTCGAGCACTTCGCCTGTGTCGGGATCGCGGAGGATCTCGGACTCGCCGACGATGAACTCGTCGCCGCTGCTGACACCCTCGCGCGACCCGCGGTTCACGATCACCCGCTCCTTGTCGACTTTGATGACGGTCCCGCGCCACTGCACCGAGGGGAGCTGGTCGACCATCCATGGCAACACCGTCGCGATCGCGTTCTCCAGTGCCTCATGGATGTTGTCGTCCTGTCCCATCTGCACCGCTCCCTCGCGACGTCCGATGGCGATGCGTTTCTTCGCAGCGATGCCGACGAAGCTGTTGGCCGCCACGAGCGCGCCGGTCGTCGCGTCGATCATCTGCAGCGTCGCGCGGATCTCCGTCTTCGCGCGTCCGCCGCCTAACGTCACGCCATGAATGGTCACGCCGCCGCCCTGATCGGCGGAGTCCTGCTTGAGCTGCGTGATCACGCCCTTGACCAGCAGTTGCGCGGGCGTCATTTGGCTGCGCTGCGCCGTCTTGCGGCCCTGCGTCGTTGCGCCGAGCGTGGACCGCGTCTGCTCCTGGATCGCGTGCTCCTGCATGTCGCCCTGCCCGATGACGATGAAGTGCCCGCTGGTCTGGAGCTTCGACGTCAGCAGCGTCGCCCACTCGTCGCCGAGCGCGCGCTCGTTTCCGGTGGCGTTGTCGAATTTCGAGACGAGGATGCTGTAGCGGAGGTTGCCGTGCGGCGGTGCGGCCGTCATGACCGCAGGCAGCAGCAACAGCGTGATGAGAATCCCTCGGAAGGCGAGCGTTGGCGCCATGTGATCTCCCGTCTCGGCGTTAAAGATGAATGTCCCTGGATCGCAGAATGGCGAGCGTTCCGCCGAGAAGAACGCAGACATTCGCGGCCAGCACGGCGCCCGTCGTGGTGGAGGACGAGCGGTTTTTCGCGGGAAAGTACGGTTCCGCGAGATCGGCCTCACCGGGTCGCCGATGGCGATGCTCCGCCTCGATGGTGATCGCGTGCTCGAAAGCCCAGCGCGACGGAACGAGCTGCGCGAGCGTGCGCGCCGGCTGTTCCATCAGCCGCATCGGCTGCATCATCCCGCCCAGTACGACCAGCGGCAGGATGACCATCGGCACGAGCGAGATCGCGACTTCGGAACTGCGCGCGAGCGCCGAGATGAGCAGGCCGAGCGCCGTCCCGACGAGCGTGCTGAGAACGAGCCCGAGCAGGATCGGCGGCCATGGCGCCTCGATGCGGCAGCCGTTGTGGACGATCGACAACAGCAGAATGCATTGCGCGAGACCGATCGCGCCGAGGATTCCGAGCTTCGCGGCAACGTACGCGTGCAGCCGCAGTCCGACCATGCGCTCGCGGCTGAACACTGCCCATTCGGCGACGATCTCGCGCGCGGCGTTCGAGCAGCCGAACCAGACCGCCGCGATGTTCATCAGGAACAAGACCGTCGCGGTCGCGGACGCTGCGCGATGCAGTTCCGCGGCATTGGCATCGGCGCGCGTGGCGCCGCCGAAGATGAGCACCAGCAGCAGCGCAATGATCGGTGCCTGTGCGAGAAGAATCGCGCTGTTCCAGAGATCGCGCACTTTCAATGCCGCGCCGCGGCGCATGAGCAGGAGCGCCTGTCGCAGCGCCGCGGGAGAGCGGCGATCGTGCTCCGTACGCGGCTTGTTCGCGAGCTGCCGCCCCGCACGCTGATCGACGAATCGCCGCTTCAGCGCCGACTGCTCGTAGCGCGCGTGCCATGCAGCCGCGGGCCGTTCGGCGAGTCCGCGCAGGACCGCCTCCGGAGCGGGATCCGCGGGCAGCTCTTTGCCCGGATTGAAAAAGCGGATGGCCTCGGGATAGGCCGGGCCGTAGTAGACGAGCTTCGCAGGATCGCGCCTGCCGGCGTCGCGTGCGACGACGGCGAGATTGTCCATCAGCCGGAAAACCTCGCGGCTCGGCTGATGGATGGTCAGCAGGATCGTTCGTCCTTCGCGCGCGAGGTCGCGCAGACACTGCATGACCGCGAGCGCGTCTTCCGACGAGAGGCCGGACGTCGGCTCGTCGAGGAACAGCACCGGCGGGTCGTTCAGCAGCTCCATCGCCACGTTGACCCGTTTGCGCTCGCCGCCGCTGACGACTTTCCGCGCCGGCGTTCCGATGAGCGAGTTGCGGATGTGCGCGATGCCGAGCTGGCGCAGGACGCGATCGATGCGCCGCTCGATCTCGTCCGCGCCCGTGTCGTCCGGCAGCCGCAGGCGCCCGGTGAAGTAGAGCGCCTCGCCGACAGTCAGCTCGCCGTGGAGGATGTCGTCCTGCGGCACGTAACCGATGCCGTGGCGGAACTGGTCGAACGACGAATAGAGATCGCGGCCGTTGAAGAGCACCCGACCCGTGCTGGGAGGTTGATAGCCGGCGAGCGCGGTCATCAGCGTCGTTTTTCCAGCGCCGCTCGGTCCCATGAGGCCGACCAGCTCGGACGGCACGAGCGTCATCGACACGCCTTCGATCAGGCGCCGGCCGCCGCCGGTGACGGCAACGTTCTGCGCCTCGATGCGCGTGTTGCCGCGGTAGTCGCGGCGCTCGAGCCGGTTGCCATCGAGGAGGATCAGCCGGCTGCCGCCGAGGTCGACGACGTCGCCGCTCGTCAGTTGCGCTGCGGTTGTCGTGCGGCGGCCGTTGACGTACGTGCCGTTCGTCGAGCCGAGGTCGGTGACGGTCCACTGCGCACCCGAATGCGCGAAGCGGGCGTGATGGCGCGAGATCAGCGGATGCTCGATCGTCAGATCGTTATCAGCCGTGCGGCCGACGACGAAAGGGCGCGAAGGATCGAGAAGAATCGCGTCTGCGGTCATTGACCCTCCTCCGCTCGGAGTTGCGCCCATGCGTCGTCGATGGCCTGCCGCAGATCGGCTGTCGGACCGATGAATGCGAGCTTCGCCTTCGCGACCGCGGAGCCTTCCGTGTACTCGGCGGTCTCGGTCCACCCCGGCCCAATCCTGCGATTCGCGGGTAAGAGATACGCGTTGAGATGCAGCCGCACTCCTTTGTGCGTAATCGACTGTCCGAGGCGGCTGAAGACACGTTCGTCACCTTTGACGACGCGTACGATCACGGCGATGTGAAAGCCGCTCTCGAGCAGCTGTGGCC
>JALYOB010000277.1 GCA_030857085.1 Acidobacteriota bacterium
GTTCTGGAGCTGCGACTTCTGGTCCTGCTGGCTCACCACGATGCCGCTCGGGATGTGCGTGATGCGGACCGCGGAGTCGGTGGTGTTGACACTCTGGCCGCCCGGGCCCGAGGAGCGGAAGACGTCGATCCGGAGGTCCTTGTCCTCGATCTTGATGTCGATCTCCTCGGCCTCGGGCAGGACGGCGACGGTGGCCGCCGAGGTGTGGATGCGGCCCTGGGTCTCGGTGGCGGGGACGCGCTGCACGCGGTGGACGCCCGACTCGAACTTGAGGCGCGAGTAGACCTTGTCGCCTTCGATCTGCAGGGTCGCGTCCTTGACGCCGTTGACCGACGAGTAGTTCGCGTCGGTGATGTCGACCTTCCAGCGCTTCGACTCGGCGTAGCGGATGTACATGCGCATGATCTCGGCCGCGAACAACGACGCCTCGTCGCCGCCGGTGCCGGCGCGGACTTCGACGAAGACGTTCTTGTCATCGTTCGGATCCTTCGGCTGGAGGAGGATCTTCAGCTCGGCTTCGAGCTCCGGCTCTTTCGGTTCGAGATCGGCGATCTCGAGCTCGGCGAGCTCGCGCATCTCGTCGTCGGCGTGCAGCATGTCGCGCGCTTCGGAGAGGCGCTTGCGCACGTCGCGCAGCTCGCGGAACTTCTGCACGACTTCCTCGATCTCGGCGATCGACTTCATCGTGTCGCGGTACGCAGACACGTCGGTGACCACGGACGGATCGCCGATCTTCTGCTGCAGCTCTTCGTAGCGCTTTTCGATCTCGTTCAGTTTTTCGTACATACGCAAAAAGCTCGCGGGTTTCCCCGCGAGCTCCTCAATTGGGTGTAGCTGGGTTAGGCGACGGCGGCTTGTTCCGGCTCGATCGCGTCGTAGAGCAGCGCTTCTTTGAGCGCGATGATCGCCACTTCGAGCTGCTTGTCGTCGGGCTCTTTGGTCGTGATCCGCTGCAGCCACATGCCCGGACGAACCAGGAGCTTGCAGACCGGGTTCGCAAGATGACGGGCCGAGAAGCGGATGATCTCGTACGCGAGCCCGGCGATGACCGGGATGAGCACCACGCGCGCGCCGAACTTGACGTAGAACGGTGCGCTCGACGGCACGAGCGAAAAGACCAGAATCGAGATGGCCATGACGAAGAGGAGGAAGCTCGTGCCGCAGCGCGGATGGAGCGTCGACTTCGTGCGGGCGTTCTCGACCGTCAGCTCTTCAGCGGCCTCGAACGTGTAGACCGTCTTGTGCTCGGCGCCGTGGTACTGAAAGACGCGCCGGATCTCGTCCATCATCGAAATCGAGGCGATGTAGACGAAGAAGAAGATCGCCCGGATCACGCCGTCGATGGCGTTGTAGACGACGTTCCCCATCTCCGGATAGAGATAATGACGGATGAGGTTCGTGAGGCCGAGCGGCGCGAGGACGAACAAACCGACGCCGAGGAGCATGGCCAGCCCCATGGAGCTGGCGATGGCCCAGTTCGACATCTCCGGCTCCCCCTCTTTCCCTTCCGAGGAAACGCTGGCGGAGTAGTTCAGCGCGCGCATGCCCAGGATGAGGGACTGGATGAGGACGACCGAGCCGCGAAGCACCGGCATTTTGAGGAACGGGTATTTCGCGGTGATGGAGACGAGTTTGTCCTTGCGGATCGACACGCCGCCGTCCGGCTGGCGGACGGCGACCGAGTAGCCGCTGAGGCCGCGCATCATCACGCCTTCGATGACCGCCTGGCCACCGATGAGCATGTCGACGTTACGGTCGCCCTTCGCGAGCGGCGCCGGCATGGACGAGGTGAGGCCATTCGTGAAGGCGCCGAACGCCCCCGCGATGAACCGCGCCGAACCACGCCAGGGGGAGCTCACTTCGCGCGATTCCCGTACTTTTTCTGGAAGCGGTCGATACGGCCGGCCGTGTCGACGAGTTTCTGCTTGCCCGTGAAGAACGGATGGCACTTCGAGCAGATCTCGACGCGCAGCTCTTTCTTCGTCGAGCCGCTGGTCCACGACTCGCCACACGCGCAGTGGACGTTGACCTGCTGATACTGCGGATGGATCTCTGGTTTCATGACTTTAACCTCGGTAAAAGAATCGTCTGGAGGCCTGAGAACGGGGAGTATAGGGGAAAAATTCTGGGGCGGGGTGGGCGGGTTGTCCGTTTTCGGTTGTCGGTTGTCGGTTGTCGGTTGTCGGTCGGCGTTGACCCGTTGCCGGATGCCTGTTGCCGCGACGTGGTCGCCTGGACCGCAAACGTTGCAAGAGCCGAAGGGGCAACGGGCAACGGGCAACAGGTCGACCTGGACGGCAACCGGCAACCGACAACCGACAACCGACAACCGACAACGGCGCGCTCCGCGCGCCTACACTCCCCCGAACATCCGCCACGCCCAGAACATGGCGGCGCCAATCAATGCCGACATGGGGATGGTGAGAACCCACGCCCAGACGATGCGGCCGGCGATGCCCCAGCGCACGGCGGAGAGGCGGCGGGTGGCGCCGACGCCGACGATGGCGCCGGTGATCGTGTGTGTCGTCGAGACGGGGACGCCGAAGGCAGTGGCGATGAACAGCGTCACGGCGCCGGCGGTCTCGGCTGCGAAGCCGCCGACCGGCTGGAGGCGCGTGATCTTGCTGCCCATCGTATGGATGATGCGCCAGCCGCCGCTGAGTGTGCCGAGGGCGATGGCGGCGTGGGCGGCGAGAATCACCCACAGCGGAATCGTGAACGTGTCCATGTAGCCGGCCGTCACGAGCACGCCGGCGATGATGCCCATCGTCTTCTGGGCGTCGTTGCCGCCGTGGCCGAGCGAATACGCGGCCGCGGAGAGAAGCTGCAGTTTGCGGAAGAGGCGATCGACGCGCATCGGCGTCGACCGGCGGAAAAGCCAGAACGTCGCGACCGTGAAGACGAGCGCGAGCGTCATCCCGATGAGCGGCGCGAGGACGATGTAGATCAGCGTCTTCGTCCAGCCCGAGATGATGATCGCGCCGAAGCCCGCGTTCGCCACCGCCGCGCCGGCGTAGCCGCCGATGAGCGCGTGCGAGGAGCTCGTCGGCAATCCGAAGTACCAGGTGATGAGATCCCAGATGATCGCGCCCATGAGGCCGCCGAAGATCACGCCGAACGTGACCGCGGAGAGATCGATCATCCCCTTCCCGATCGTCTTCGCGACCGCGGTTCCGAACGTGAACGCCGCCACGAAGTTGAAGACCGCGGCCCACACCACCGCCTGGCCGGGCGAGAGCACGCGCGTCGACACCACGGTCGCGATCGAGTTCGCGGCATCGTGGAAGCCGTTGATGTAGTCGAACGTGAGCGCGATCAGGATCAGCGCAACGGCAGTGACGAGCATGAGTTCAGCCGTGCTTCACGACGACGTTTTCGAGCAGGTTCGCGACGTCTTCACAAGCGTCGGTCGCCTCCTCGAGCAGGTCGTACAGCTCTTTCCACTTGATGACCGTGACGGGATTGCTCTCCTCTTCGAAGAGCTGCCCGATCGCGCGGCGATGGATGCGGTCTGCTTCGTTCTCGAGACGATTGATCTCGATCGCCCGCTCCAGCACTCCATCGCGCTTCTCGAGCGCCTCGACCGCGGCGCGAATCTCATCGGTCTGCTGAATGATGATGCGCGTCAGCTCGCGCGCGCCCGGGCGGATGCGTTCGATCCGGTAGAGCGGGATGAGCGACGCGGCGTTGTCGATCGCATCCATCACGTCATCGAGCGTGCGTGCGAGCTCGTGAATGTCCTCGCGGTCAATCGGCGTGACGAAGGTCTTGTTCAGACGCTGGATGATCTCGTGCGTCACGTAGTCGCACTGATGCTCGACTTCCTTGATCTCGTCGGCTTTGTCGGCCTGCGGCGGATCGGTCGCGAACATCGTCTCGAGCAGACGCGCACCGTGGCGGAGCTGATCCGCCATCGTCTTGAAGTCGTCGTAGAACTTCTCTTCCCGTGGAATGAGACGAAACGCCAAGCAGACCTCCCGCGAAAGCGGCGCGATTCTATGACAAGCGGGCCTTCAGTGCTCGGCCATCGCGCTGCTCGCGCCTGCCGCCGACTCCGGCCGCCCGCCGGGCAATGCGAATCCGAAGAAGAGAGCGAGGAGCGACATGATCGCCCCCGCCGCGAAGACGTAACGAATCGAATCGCCCAGGGCAGTGCGGCTGGCCGACAGCGCGGCGGGTGAGATCGACTTCGCCGCAGACGGATTCACGAGCACGTTCGGATCGTTCGCGACGCGATCCGCTTCCGCCATCGAGAGCGGCGCATTCGGCCGCGTTGCCGCGCGATGCAGATTCGCGCCGAGGCTCGCGGTCATGAGCGCGCCGAGCAACGCCACGCCGAGCGCACCGCCGATCGAACGCGAGAACTGATTGAGGGAAGTGGTGATGCCGAGTTGATCGCGCGAAACCGAATGCTGTGCCGCGATGAGCAGCGTGAGCATCGTGAATCCGAGACCTGCTCCGATGATCGCCAGCTCGACGATGAACAGAGGCCGCGGCATGCCGCGCTTGAAAAACGAAATCGCCACGAATCCCGCCGTCATCGCAGCGAGGCCGAGGATCACCAGCGGCCGGTATCCGAGCCGGATGAGCATGCGTCCGCCGATGATCGACGCGAACACCCACGAGAGCAGCAGCGGCATGAGCAGCGAACCTGCTTCGGTCGCGGTCGAGCCCATCACCCCTTGTGCAAACAGCGGCACGAACGTGATCGCGCCGAACATGCCGATTCCGGCGAGAAAGCCGACGATCACCGACACCGACACCACCCGATTCCTGAAAAGCGTTAAAGGCACAACCGGATCCTCAGCACGCTTTTCGACGCGCACGAACCAGACGAACAGCGCCGCCACCGCCAGCATCAGGCCGAGGCTGCGCGGCTGCACGAGCTCGCGCATCGAGCCCCCTTCCGCGAGCACGAGCATGAGCACCGTGCAGGCGACGGTGAGAATCGTTGCGCCGAGATAGTCGATGCGCGCACGTGCTTCGCGCTTCGTGTCGCGCAACGACAAGCCGATGATGATCGCGGAGGCGATGCCGAACGGCACGTTGATGTAGAAGACCCAGCGCCACGAGAGCTGATCGGTGATGAAGCCGCCGACCACCGGCCCGACGATGCTCGAAAGCCCCCAGATTCCGCTGAAGAGTCCCTGCATCCGTGCGCGCTCGGCGAGCGTGAAGATGTCCCCGATGATCGTCATCGCGAGCGGCACGAGCGCGCCCGCGCCGGCACCCTGCAGCGCACGCGCGAGAATCAGCCACGTCATCGAGTTCGCGAATCCGCAGAGGATCGAGCCGACGAGAAACACCGCCACGCCGATGATGTAGAGGATGCGCCGGCCGAAGACGTCCGACAGTTTTCCCCACACCGGCACGGTCACGGTGGACGTGAGGAGATAGGCGGAGACGACCCAGCTGTAATGCGCGAGGCCGCCGAGCGCGGCGACGATGGTGGGCATCGCGGTGCCGACCACGGTCGCCTCGAGCGCCGCGAGGAGCATGCCGGTCATGACGCCGATGGTCGTCGCCCAGCGGCGGCGGGAAGACATTTGCATGGCGGCGGACGTTACGCACGGCACGTGCCGCGACTCAGCTCGGAAGGTCGCGCAGCGGCAGGCGCATGGTGAAGGTGGAGCCTTCACCTTCTTCGCTCTCGACTTCGATCGCGCCGCCATGCGCTTCGACGATCGCGCGGGCGATGTACAAGCCGAGCCCGAGGCCGCCGTAGTAGCGGCTGGAGACGTTGCGCGCGCGATGGAAACGCTCGAAGAGCTGCGGGATCTCGTCGCGCGGAATGCCGATGCCGTGATCGGTCACCGAAGTCGCGACGTAGCTGTCTTCACGCGCGACGCGCACGTCGATGTCGCTTCCTTCCGGCGAATACTTCAACGCATTCGAAAGAAGGTTGTCGACGACCTGGCGCATGCGATCGGGGTCGGCGACGACGATCGTTTCGGCGGCATTGACGTCGAAGCGGATCGCGCGCGTCGGATGCTGCACGCGGAACGCGGAGATGCGTCCCTCGATGAACGGCAGCCAGGTGATCGACTGCGGATGAATCTGCAGGCGATTGGTCTCGATGCGGGAGACGTCGAGCAGTTCGGAGATGAGCCCCATCATCCGCTCGATCTCGCCCAACACGGCGTTGATGTAGGTCGCACGCTCTTCCGGCCGCAGATCGTCGACCGTCTGCGCGAGCAGTTGTGTGTAGCCCTTGATGGTGGTGAGCGGCGTGCGCAGCTCGTGCGAG
>JALYOB010000034.1 GCA_030857085.1 Acidobacteriota bacterium
GCTCCCCCGCGCGCGCCGCGCAGCGCGCGCGGCTCCCAACGCCCGAACGCGCGGCACGCGCGTTCGCAAGCGATAATCCCGCGCAATGAACGCGAGCAAACAAGCATGGCGCGCCCTCTTCGCCGCGCAGGTCGGCTGGATGCTCGACGCGATGGACTTTCTCCTCTTCACGTTCGCGCTGCTGCCGATCCAGAAAGAATTCGGCCTCACCAAACAGCAGGCGAGCCTCCCCATCGTCATCGCGCTCGTCGCGAGCGCCATCGGCGGCATCGCCTTCGGCCGCATCGCCGACCGCGTCGGCCGCGTGCGCGCGATGACGTTCAGCATCCTCCTGTACTCCGGCGCCACCGCCGGAATGGCCACAGCGCAGAGCCTCTGGCAACTGGTGGCGTGGCGCGTCCTCGTCGGATTCGGCATGGGAGGGGAGTGGTCGTGCGGCTCCGTGCTCGTCGCCGAAACGTGGCCGGCGAAACATCGCGCGAAAGCGATGGGCCTCATGCAATCCGGCTGGGCGATCGGCGCACTGTTCGCGGCAGGATTGTCCGCGCTGATGCTCGAGCGATTCGGCTGGCGCGCACTCTTTCTCGTCGGCGCGGCGCCGGCGGCGCTCGCGTTCGTCGTGCGACGCACCGTCGAAGAACCGCAGTTGTGGCAGTCGCGCGATCGCGCGGCGCCTGCGCGCTTCGGCGAAATCTTCGCTCCTGAATTTCGCAGACGGACGCTGCTCGCTACGCTCGTCGCCACGAGCGTGTTGCTCGCCTTCTGGGGCGTCACCTCATGGCTGCCGTCATTTCTCGCGACGCCGGTGGAGCAAGGCGGTGCGGGACTCACGCTGACGAAATCCGCGACCTGGCTCATCGTCCTCCAACTCGGCGCCTTCCTCGGCTACATCTCCTTCGGCTGGATCGCCGACCGCATCGGACGCCGCCCCGCGTTCACTCTCTTCATGATCGCGGCGACCGCGGTCGTGCCGCTGTTCGCATTCGGCGCGCGCTCCACCATGACCCTGCTCTTCGTCGGGCCTCTGGTCGGCTACTTTGCGCATGGCTACTTTTCTCTCTTCGGCGCAATGCTGGCCGAGCTCTTTCCCACGCGCATCCGCGCCACCGCACAAGGCTTCTGCTACAACTTCGGACGCCTCGTCTCCGCCCTCGCACCATTAGGCATCGCCTCCGCCGCCGCGAAATATGGACTCGGATTCTCGATCTCCGTCGATGCGCTTTTCTTCGCGTTAGGCGCAGTTCTCATCTGGCTCCTTCCGGAAACGAAAGGCACCGAGCTGTGATTGATCTCAGCGCCGACATGGGCGAAGGCTCGCCGGATGAGGCGCTGATCTGGCCGCTCATCACGAGCGCGAACGTCGCCTGCGGCGGCCATATCGGCGACGAGGTTTCGATGCGCGAAGCCGCGGAACGTGCACGGGAGCACAACGTCCGCTTCGGCGCCCATCCCTCCTATCCCGATCGCGCGAATTTCGGCCGGAAATCCATGGACATCGCGCCCGACGCATTGCGCGACGCGCTCGTCGCCCAACTGCGCGCGTTAGGCGCGTTCGCGCGCGTGGAGCATGTGAAGCCGCACGGCGCGCTGTACAACGACGCACATCGCAATCGCCCGCTCGCGGACGTGATCGTCGACGCGATGCGCATCGTCGATCCCTCGCTCGCACTCGTCGCGCCCGATCACTCGCAGATGGCCGCCGCCGCGCGCGCCGCCAACCTGCGCGTCATTCGCGAAGCCTTCGCCGATCGCCGCTACGAACCCGACGGCTCACTCACCCCGCGCAGCATCGAAGGCTCGACACTCACCATCGAAGAAGCCGCCGCGCAAGCCGAACTGCTCGCGCGCGAAAGCGCAGTCGTCGCCCGCGACGGCTCTCGCATCACGATTCACTACGACACGATCTGCATCCACGCCGACATGCCCGGCGCGCACGCGCGCCTCGCCGCAATCCGAGGCCGTTTGTAGCGACGGGCGTTTCCTCGCCGCCGCGGATTGCACTCACTGTCCTCGCGACGAGACTCACTCGCTCGCGGATCGCACTCACTGTCCTCGGGGCGAGACTCACTCGCTCGCGGATCGCACTCACTGTCCTCGCGACGAGACTCACTCCATCGCGCGTCGCATTCACTGTCCTCGAGGCGAGACTCACTCGCTCCCGCGTCGCATTCACTGTCCTCCAGGCGAGACTCACCCGATCGCGGATCGAGTGAATGCGATCCGAACCGGCCTGCAGCCGGCGACGTCCTCAAATCAACGTCGTGGCAAGCTTCCCTGAAAAGTACGTCATCAGTTGCTGCCAGCTTTCGGCGGCGATGTCGAGCAGCACCGGCAGCTCCACGAACGCGTCGGTCGTGCGCTCGCTTTCGCTCAGAGTCGCGATCACGCTGCTGAATTTCTGCTCGATCGTGGCCCAGGCGCTGAGAATGCTCTGCAGCGCCTTCTGCGCGGCGCTGTTCGCGTCGGCGAGGGCGTGCACGGCGGCCGTCGTCTGCATCAGCTTCTCGCGGATCCTCGCCCCTTCCTCCACGATCATCTTGTAGATGCCCTGCCCTTCGGGCCGGAGCGCGTACTTCATCGCCGCGTCCATCGTCGCCTTCTCGACCGCCGGAACCGCCTCGTCGATGCGCTGCGCGCCGGTCTCCAGCGTTGCGTAGTCGGCGGCGATGAGGCGGATGAAGTCGACCGCCGGCGTGCGCAGCTGCGTGAGCTTCTCGCGATGCGACCGGAGCTGCTGCTGCAGCGACTGCAGCCGCGACACGATCGACGTCATCTCCTGCGCGGTCAGCGGTCGCTTCGCACCTTCTGCCGCTGCGATGGTCTTGCGGATCTCGCTGGCGGCGTACGTCAGCACGGGCGAGAAGTCGTACGCGCCATGCAGGAGTTGCGTGAAGAGATCCTGCGCGATCGGGTTCCATGCCGGCGTGTGCTGACGCGCGGCGGCGAGCGCCTCGCGCAGTCCGGGCAGCTTGTAGAACGGATCGATGTGCGCGCCGTGCACGTCTACGCCGCCGAGGTCGAGGGCGCCGAGGTTGCTGGTATATGCGCCGACCGTCCGCATCAGACGCATGACGTCATCGTACGCGCCGGTGGTCGCGGCGAGGTCGAGCGCCAGTGCGGACGGGTCGAAGCGAGGGCTCACGCCACTCCCTCGAACGACACGATCTGATCGGAGTCGACGAGCTTGACCTCCTGCAGTTTCTCCGCGAACACCTCGAGCTGCTTCCACGCTTGCCTCGCCGTCTCGATGTCGATCTCCTGGAGCAGCGTGTCGAGCCAGTGCTCGTCGGTCGCTGCCTTCAGCGAATCGATGACCGACTTCATCTTCACGTCGAGCGTGGCCCAGGCGGAGGAGATGAGGTCGATGTGTTTGTCGATCGCCTGGATCGACTTCAACATCGCATCGACGGTCGACGAGATCGCCGCGAGCACCACGCCCTGCGCTTCGGTTTTCGTGAGCGTCGCGCTCTGCGCCACGATCTCGTCCCGCTTCTTACTGATCCGGACCATCGCATCGATGATGAAGCCGAGCGACACGCTGACGCCGATGACCGCAATCGGAACGGCGAGGTACGGAGTGACCGACATCATCATGTAGCTGACGACCATCGTGGCCGCGAGGCCATGCAGCGCGGCGATCAACTGCACGTTGAGCTGCTCGATCTCCATCTTCAGCGTTGCGATCTGCGCGAGCAGCGTGGCCACGGCCTTGTTGTTCTCCTCGATCGCTTTGGTGACCGAGGCGCTGCCGGTGGTGAGCTCCCGGTGATCGTTGGCCATGTTCGTGGTGAACGTCTTGATTCTGGTGCGCGCTTGTTCGATCGTCGCGCGGCAGCTCTCGAGCTTCGTCGACAGAAGCTTCAGAAGCGAGAGTAGCTTTGCCTTCTGCTCGGCAGTGGGCGTCTTCGTGCCGATCTCTTCAAGCAGCTTCAGGATGCGGACGCTCGTCGCTTCGAAGTAGTTGTTGTAGTCGATGATCGCCTGCGGAATGCTCGTCAGCGACGGATAGATTGTGTCGATCCAGTTCTGCGCGTGCGACTGGCAGTCCTGGAAGTGCTTCGAGAGGTCGTTCCACCACGCCGGCGGATTCTTCTCGTCGATTTTGCGCAGCACCTGCTTGGTGATGCTGTGCGCGTTGAGCGTGATGAGATTCACGGCGTCCCAGTAGGCCGTGAGCTTCTCCTGCATCTGCGTGACTTCGCGGGCTACGTCATCGGGGGAGGAGGGAGCGAGGGCCAGTACCGACATGAAATCTCCTATTGATCCTGTTCCGTCGTGCTGCTGTGGCGTGTGGGAGCAAACAGGAAGGCGGGCGGCTTCTGCGCTTCGACCGCTTTCTCCTGAAAGTGTTGGCAGAGCTCGGACACCTGCTGCGTCCAGGCGGTGATGGCGGCGACCTCGGCGCGTGTGGCGGCGATCGTCTGCTTCGTTGCTTCGGAACGAAGTGCGGACGCGGCCGCGTTGACGCGCGCGCGCATGGCGGTGAACAGCGCCTCGACCGGCCGGAGAGCGAGGCCGCCGGATGCGTCGCCGATCGACTTGATCGCGCTGCCGATGCTCACGAGCGCGAACAGGTCGCGGCCGAGACGCGCGATGCGCGTCATCTTGTCGACGATCTCATCAAAGTCGCGGATGAACGCCTCGGACTGCAGGTTCGGCGTCGTGCCCGCGGCCATCATGAACGCGAAGGCTTTTCCCCACTCCTTGACCGGCTTCTCGGCCTCGACGTGACCGAGCACGATCAGGAAGGCGGCCAGCGACGCGCCGTTGAGCGCGAGCCGGTCGGCGATCTCCTTCACCCGCGCCTCGATCCGCTGCTTCGCGGCATCGATCTGCGCCGTCAGCTCTGCGATTTTCACGGCGTCGTCCGCCATGACCGCGAAGATGCTGGCCGGGCCGAGCGTCAGCGCGCCGATGTGGAGCATCGCCGTGCCGAAGACCAGCTCCATCGACGCGCGGTACTTCGCCACGGCATCTGCGCCTTTGCCGAGATCGCCGCTCCATTCGTCGAGCAGCCGCACGGCAATGGCGGTGTCGCCGTTCGCGAGCGCGTCGCCGATGCGTGTTGCGTACGACCCCGCGCGATTGGAGATCGTGATGAACGCCTGCGGCACCTGCGTGGCGTTGGGCCAGACGCCGGTACTCCACTTCAGCCCTTCGCGCTGCAGATCCGCGTGATGCTTGCCGGCCTGCGCGTGCCACCGCGAGCGAATGGACTCGTCGGTCAGCACCAGCTCGAGGTGATTCAGCGCGTGAAAGGAGGCGGAGATGCCGGACGCGGTGCGCAGGAAGTCGAAGACCTTGCGCGCGTCGGCATCCGCCTGGCCGGCGGGCAGCAGCTCCCCACCCGCGGCGACGAGACGAAACTCATTGCTGGTCATGAAGGCGGCGACGGTAGCACGCCCACGCCGCATTCCAGGCCCACGTCTCCGGAAGTACGGCGAGCCATCGCGAAAGCGCGGCGCGAGGCGCCGCGCTCATCGTCAATCGAACACTCGCGTTCGATCTCGCCTCCTGCCCGCGCTCGCCGCTGCAGAAGATCGCGACCGCATCACGCCCCGCCAGCTTTTTTCCTATCTCACCGTAGAGTCGTTGTGCCTGATGATCGAGCGCCAGTCGCGCGTCGTGGACAACGAACCCGACTCGCGCGGCCATTCACGTCCCGCCTGACGGTTTTTGCTGTGTGGCGCGTCCTCGTGGGCGTACGTTGAAACGCTGTCGGGGGACGCTGCAGGCCGTCGCGATGACCGTCGAATTCCTCAAGCGTCATTCCGCGTGTATCCGAACCTCGCCATCAAGTCCCAGTCGATCGCCGACGTCACCACCTCCTGCTGTTCGGCCGTGAGCGCGTGGAGATATTCGTGACGGAGGTAGGGGCCGGCATCGAACGGCTGCGGCGAGACCGGCAGCGGATCGTGGTCCCACGGCGCCGGGCGGGCCACTCCCGTGATCGCGTGGAACGTCGTGGAACGTGACGTGCCGAAGGTACGGTCGGCGCGTTCCAGCACCGCTTCCGCGTCCCCGATCAGATCCTCGTGGCGCACGAGCAGCGCGGGGCGGCGCTGCGATTCGAGAAGCGGCAGCCACGCGTGGTAGCGCGCGTTGAAGACGCCGCATGCCTCGCGCATCCGCGTGAGCGCCACGGCCCGCGGCCATCGCGTGAAGCGCGCGAGACTCACCGCCCACGCGTACGGATTCTTGATGGACACGAGGTAGCCGAACGCGCCTTCGACGAACGCGCGGCCGAATGGCGCGGCGTGACGGCGCATCTCCACCAGCTGCCAGTGATCGGCGCTGCGCGTCGTGAGCGAACGTGCTGCGGCCGTGGACCGGGAGACGAGCTCCCACGCCGGATCGCTGCAGCCCTGCACCGCCGCCCAGAGCGCGTCGAGATCGACCGGGGGCGAGTGCTTGTCGCCGAGGATGTGCATCAGGACGATGACGTCGTCGTAGTTGGCGGCGACGAGCGCGCGCAGCGCGTTCGTGCCGGTGCGGCGCTCACCGTACTGTTTGAGATAGGGCGGCATGAATCGTTTCCGTGATGCGCTCCGGCGCGAACGCCGTCATGTCGCGCTGCGCCTGTTGCGCAAGCGCCTGCAGCGACGCTCGCTCCTCGAACGCACGGCGCATCTGGCGCCGCAGATCGGCCGGATCGGCGTAGGCCCACTGCATCTCGCGCGTGAGCAGCTCCGGTTGCGTCAGCAGATCGCGGGGACGGATCGGCTCGAGCGTATACGCCACCGGCAGCGAGTTCGCGGCGTTCATGAACTCCATGTTGCCGCTGTAGGCGGTGGCGATCACCAGCCGTCCCGCGGCCATGGCGTCGGAGAGGCTGAGTCCCCATCCTTCCGCCCGATGCGCACTGACGTAGCAGTCGGCGGCGTAATGCAGCGCGTCCACTGCCGGCTGCGGCAGGAACTCGTCGATCACGATGACGCCCGGCGCCGCGACGCCCTTCATGCCGCTCGCTTTCACGACCAGGCGCGCCTCGCCGTTCGGAAACTCCTCGCGAAAAGCGCGAATGACGTCCTCGACTCCTTTGCGGACGAATGCGAAGACGTTGATCGTGTAGAAGACGAACTCCCCGCTCGTTGCGCCGATGCGCTCGCGCATCGCTGCGACGCTCGCTCCGTCGCGCGGCGGCGGTACGACGACGTGTGGCACGACCGACACCGGAGGTCCGGCTTCGACGAGTGCCTCGCGGCAGTACTGCGAGCACGTCCAGAGCTCGTTCACCAGTCTGAGGGCGAAGCGGTAGTGCTCGGGAAGCCGGGTGGTTTCCCAGACCGAGTACGCAATGACACGACGATCGCGCAGCTCGGGATGCATGCGGTAGTAGCTCGCGATCGTCTGCGGCTCGTTGTGAATCACGACCGCGTCCGCATCGCGCGGCGACGCCACGAGCTCGATCCCCGCCGCGCGCATGCACGCGATGTACTGCTCGCCGGCCGCGCGGTGACTCGGATAGTGCGAGAGGAAGTAGCAGACCTTCATCGGCGGATCGTCACCACGCCGTATTTGTAGAGCCAGAGCAGCGTGCGCAGCAGACGCTCGCGCCGTTGCGCGCCGAGCTCGATCGCCAGCTCGCGCACGGAGCGCGGCGAGACGAGCATCGCCACGAGCTGATCGACGACCGGCCCCTCGAGCAACAGCGCACCCGCGAACGTGTGCAGAGCGTGCTTTCGCAGACGCTGCACCACGAACGGCGCGTCGAGATCGGCGAGTGCGACTTCGTCGTCGTCGCTCAATGCGCGCGTCGGATGCGCGCGGAACATCGAGTACGGATCGGGATAGTCGGGATGCACGGTCTCGCCGTCCTGCCGCTTCGCGCGCACGGGCGCCGCGGCGCGCACCTTCGCAAGCTCGCTCCACAATGCGAGGTACTGCTCGATGACCGTTCGCCAGTCGTACACCGTCTCGGCGCGGCGGCGTGCGTTCTCCCCCATGCGCAGGCGCAGCTCGCGATCGTTCGCCAGCGTGATGATCGCGCGCGCGCAAGCGTCGACATCGACGGCCGTGCTCTGGCTGACGATGCCGATGTACGTGGGGTGATCGAACGCGCGGCGGGCGAGAGCGTCGGCGAGCTCGATGCCCGCGCCCGGCGGCGGCGTCATGGTCGGGATCAGAAACCCGGTCTCGCCGTCGATCACCGTTTCGCGGTAGCCGTTCCAGTCGCTCACGATGCACGGCAGCGATGCGGCCATCGCCTCGACGGGCGTGAGGCCGAAGCTCTCCTGCACGTTGTCCGTGAGCGAGATGAAAAAGTCCGCCGCGAACCACGATGCCGCCGCCTCGGCGTCGCGGCCGTCGAGCATGTGCACGCGCACGCTCTGTGCGAAGCGGTGCCGCGCTCCTTCGAACTGCGCAGCATCGCGCGGATCGCCGAATTGCCCGGTCATCAGCAGATGCACGCGCCCCTGCACCACGCGCTGCGCCAGCTCGAACGCGCGATACATCGGCGTCGGATGCGACTTCGTCAAAAAGTTGAAGCGGCCGAAGTAGAGGCCCACGATTGCATCGTCCGGGATCTGAAGGCGTTGCCGCAGTGCACGGCCGCGTGCGAGCGCCGCCTCATCGCGGCGGAAACGGTCGAGATGCACGCCCAGCGGAATCACGGCCGTATGCATCGAGCTCTCCGGCACCGTGAAGCCGCGTGCGAGGAGATACTCGGTCCACGATTCCATGATCCGCGCCGTTGCCTCGAGCGCCGATCGCGACGTGCAGACGAGCGCGTCCCACGGCTGCGTCGGTGCGGTGAGGAAGTCGCGGATGCCGCGAATCACGCGGTCCGTGGCCACCGAATGGGTGATGCCGCAGATGCTGAACAGGCGCTCGTCGCGAAAGCGGCGCAGCCACGCGATGTCCGCGATGATCGGGCCGGGCTGGTAGAGACAGCCTGCTTTGCGCAGCGGCTCGAGATCGTCGGGACGTACCCAGACGCTCGCCGGCGGGGCGCTCGCCAGCGACGCCACTTTGCGCTGGAACTCCGCGAACTCGCTCTGCTGGCCGGTGAGGCAATGCAGCTCGTTCAATCCGCCGAAACGCACGAGTGCCTCGAGGAAGCCGGCGCCGGCGGACTGTCGTCCGACGACGCCGGGCTGATCGCTCTCGTACGCCTCGGCGGCGTAGTAAATCGCGCAGGATGCCGTCGCGCGCACGGGGTCGGTGACCGTCATGCGCGGCTACGTGCTGCAGTAGTTCTCGTCCGGCGTGAACGTTGTGTCGTACGTCGGGTAATCGGTGTCGACGTTGAAGCCGTTCGCGAACGTGCCGCCGGAGTTCTGGATGATGCGAATCACCGCGTCGAGCGCGAGCCGCAGCGCCGGTTCGGTCCAGCCGCCTTCGACGCCGAACGTCTCACCCGCGAGATACAGGCGCGACGACTTCGAATACTGCTGGTTGTACGCGAGCAGCGCGTAGTTCATCGACCAGTTGCGCTGGCGGTAGAGCTTCGCGCAGCCGTTGTAGCCGACCTGCGTCGTCCACTGAAAGACCACCGCGTCGTTGCGGTCGAGGACGTAGTCGCTGATCTTCGCGCCGTTGAGGGTCGAGGCGGTGATGGCGTCGAGCTGGTCGAGCACCATCGCGGCCACCTGGTCGTTCGAGTACGGCAGCAGCTTCAGTGCGTCGTCTTCCCAGGTGTAGCTGGCGAGCAGCACGCCCGGATCGTCGTTGCTCCACTGCACGCCGTACGCGTCCTGGACGAACGTGTCGGTGACGATGAGCTGCGGGATCGTCGCGCCGGGTCCCCAGTACGGTTTGCTGAGCGGGAAGAAGACTTTGCAGCTCGCGATCAGATGCTGTTCGTTGCGCGCGGCGACGGTCTCGTCCGGGAGATCGCCGGGACTGAACCCTTCGAACGCGATGCCGAGCTGCGAGGCCCAGATCTGCGGCGTGAGCACGACGTAGTCGTAAGGCAGCGTCTTGCCGTTCGCGGTGACCGAGACGGTATCCGTGCCGTACGTGATGTTCGTGACCGGCGAATTGAGCATGAGCTTCTGGCCATTGTTCTGCTGCACGGCGTCGTAGAACGACGCGCTCATGCCGGGAGGCGCCACGTACAGTAGCCACTCCACCAGCGACTGGATGCCGAAGTACTGCGGTGCGGGAAGCGGGTTGCCGAGACTGTCGGTGAGCGACGCGTCGTTGTAGTACGGACGGCTGTCGGCATTGTCGATACCGGCCATGGTCTGCAGGTTGCTGTTGAAGCCGAACATCACGCAGCGGATGAACCAGAGCGCGGCGATTTCGTAGAACGCGCCCCAGCTTCCGTCCCCTGCGCCGATGACGTAGAACAGCTCCGACTGCGCGTCGTTCATGCCGAAGCCGCCGAGCCATCCGTCGTTGTTGTACGTCGTGACGACCGGTGCGAAGACGAGGTCGGAGAACGTCATCTTGTCGTACTGATTCGCGATCTGCTGCCACATCGCCGTCCACTCGGGCGTGCCGTACACCTGCGAGACGGTTTCGGTGAAAAAGTCGACGAACTGCGTTTCGAGGCGGTACACGTCCGCCAGCGCTTCATTCGGCGGCGGATTGTAGGAATTGTTGGGATTGTCGTTCCACCAGATCATCGTCGGATTCGGATAGAACTCGTCGTTCGGTCCCCAGCCGCGATTCAGATAGATGCCCGTGCCGTACGGCGCAGTCCCGGGATTCGGGAACGGCGACGTCAGCCCCGGTGCCTCGGCGTTGAGGTAGTAGTCGAACACCGAGTTCTTCGAGCCGGGGTCGGAGAAGAACGGGAAGCGCATCGCACCGAGCTCCATGCCGGTCGCCGCGTTGCCGACACGATCCGTGTAGTGACGGCCGCAGATGCGATCGCTGGCCTCGTAAACGGTGACGCTGTAGCCGGCGCGATAGAGCTCGCGCGCTGCCGTCATGCCCGCAGCGCCGGCGCCGATCACCGCCACTTTCGCGCCGCCGGGCGGTGCGGTGCCGATGGCGGTGCCGTTGTCTTTCGCCAGCGCGAGGAGCCGGTAATAGTCGAATTGAAAGTCAGCGGGATTCGGGTAATTCGGATACCAGTCGTTCGGATTTCCGGCCTGTTGCGGGATGTATCGCGGGATGACGCGTGCAACCATCGTTCTCTCTCCTCGATTCGACCGGGGCGGATGTTCGTAGTATCCATCAGGAAGGAACTAAGTGTCTACGGAAAAGGGGAAGGCAGCTCACGCGTGCGTCGCGCCGGTGCGCGTCGACGCGTTGACAACAAACGTGGGGTTGCGCGACCATCGCCGCTCCATCTGCGGTCCAGATGCTGTGGTGTAGCTCAGTTGGTAGAGCGCCGGATTGTTAATCCGGTGGTCGCAGGTTCGAGCCCTGCCGCCACAGCCAACTTCGTTCATGCGCCGTGACGCATGGCGCATCCGCGCAACGGAACGACGCCTTCACGCGAAATTCGAAGCCGCGTGCGAATACCGCAAATTGTTCGATCTGCGCGAGGCGTCCGACCTGTTCTCCGAGTTCGAGCCGGTCGATTGAGACGAGCGCCTGGCGCGCATCAACCCGCCTGCGCGAACCAGTGCGCAAATGCCTGTCGCGCGATCTGATCGACCACGATGTGGCGCCCCTGAAACTCGACGTATTTGAGCTTGTATCCCGCATCGCCGATCGCGCGCGCGAGCATGCGGCCGCACTTGTCGATCGGCAGAATGTCGTCGCTGGTGCCGTGCGCAATGAAGACGTTCGGATGTCCGGCCGTCCGTTTGAGGCGCATGAATCCGGGCGAAAAGGCGACGACGTGCGTGAAGAGATTGCCGTTCATGAGACCGACGGACAACGCGTAAGAACCGCCATCGGAGAAGCCGCCGATCGCGACGCGTTTCGGATCGATGGGGTAGCGCGCGAATACATACTCGAGTGTGCGATCGATGAAGGCGATGTCGGCGCCGAAGCGATTGATTGCCGTCTCGTCGACCGGTCCTTGTGCAAGATCCCACGTATAGCCGCGCGAGTCGGGTGCGACGACGATGGCGCCGATTTCATCGGCGATCTCGCGCACGTGACGGATGATGATTTCGCCGCTGTCGCGATTGCCATGCAGCATGAGAATCAGCGGTGCAGGATTGGCAATGTTGCGCGGCACGTACAGCACGCCGTCGCGTTTCGTTCCGGAGAGATTCAGCTTCTGATAACCGGCCCGTAATGCAGGCTTCGCGGTCGTCACCGGCCGCGATTGCAGCTGCGCCTGTGCAGCGAGCGTGTGAATGTCGCGCTGCTGCGTGGCGCATGCGCTCAGCGCGATGGCGGCAACCAGAGAAAGCGTCGTTCGAATCCGTTTCATACAGACGAACGTACGCACGAAACGACATCTGGCCGTGGACGACTGTTGACGTGCGTGTTGCGGAACTGAGACGCACGATCGTTCGCATCAAACGTGTCGTAAATGCGCCGTCCCCCGGCGCGGCGCGTTCGTCCCAAACACCACACAATTCGTCACGCGAAAGGCGCCGTTTCTCCCCGGCAACCGTTTCGTTGCCGGGGAGCATCGAACCTTTTCGACGTTCAGACGTAGCGGCGCAGGATCACATCGGTTCGTCGGCGGACGGCCCGAACATCTGCGGCACCGGCACGTCATTGAGGCGCAGGTACAAGCCGAGCTGCGCGCGATGGTGGATGTGATGGCTGAAGATCATCGTGCGCACGGCGAGAAACTTCGGTTGCGAAAAAAACGTCCGCTCGCCCGCGCGCAGCGTCCATGGATGGGTGAGCGTGTCGTCGCTCAATGCGGCGATTTTCTCGCGCGTCTCGATGACGGCACGATCGAATCGCTCGAGCAGCTCTGCGATCGATTCGATCTCCTTCGCCCGCGGCAGTGGGCCGGTGCCGACGTCGAGCTCGTCGCGCTCGATGATCGGCCCTGTCCACTGGAGCAGGCTGACGAGATGCGTGGCGATCGCGCCGAGGGTTTGCGACTTTTCGTGCGGACGCCAGGAGAGGCGGTTTTCCGGGATGCGTTCGAGGGCACGACGGGTGGTGCGCATCTCGCCATCGAACTCCGGAAGCAACATGTCTTTCGCTTGCATGCGCGTCTTATATAAGGTCCAGTGGCGCGCCTCAATGACGCGCAAGTGGTCTGCACGTTTTGCGGAAAGTGGTCATTGCCTCTGCGTCGGTGGCGGCGGCACGATCGTCCGGTGAAAGCCAGAATTGCGGTGGTGCTGCTCGTTCTCTTCTGTCTCCCTGCAGTTGCTGAAGTAAGAGATGGCTCGCGGGATTTCGATTTTGAGATCGGAACGTGGCGGACGCACCTCAAGCGGCGATTGAAGCCGCTCACCGGATCGAACGAGTGGGTCGAGATGAACGGCACCACAGTCGTGCGGAAAGTGTGGGATGGCCGCGCGAATCTGGTGGAGCTCGACGTCGAGGGTCCCAACGGACCGTTTCGCGGATTGAGTCTTCGTCTGTACGACCCGCAGTCGGGACAGTGGAGCCTCAATTACGCCAATGCCGCCGACGGGCATCTCTCCGTGCCCACAGTCGGCGAGTTTCGCAATGGCCGCGGCGAGTTCTATGACCAGGAAACCTACAATGGCCGCGCGATTTTCGTCCGCTTTGTGATTTCCGACATCACGCCCAACTCTGTGCATTTCGAGCAGGCGTTTTCCGCCGACGGCGGCAAGACGTGGGAAGTGAACTGGATTGCGGACGACACGCGCGTGCAAGAAGACGGGCAGAATTCGCCCGGTTTTTCATTATCGAGCAGCACCTTCGCCGCCGGCGCCACAATGCCCGACAGTACAGTGCTCAATGATCTCGATTGTCACGGCCCGAACGCCTCGCCTGCATTGCGCTGGAGCGGCGCGCCGGCGGGAACGAAGAGCTTTGCGCTCGTGCTCGACGATTATGAAGCGCGCTATGGCGACGGCTTCGTGCACTGGGCCGCATACAACATTCCGGCAACCGTCAATGCGCTCGCGGAAAACGTGGGCAACGCAGACGAGCTCGCAGGCGGCGGACGCAATGCCTACAACGATTTTCTCCGCCGCCGCTACGACGGCCCCTGCCCGCCCGAAGGCGCTCCGCACAAATACCGCTTCACGATTTACGCACTCGACCTGCCGTCCATCGACGACGCCGGCACGCCCATGACCGGGCGCAAGCTCCGCGCGTTCATGAAGGGGCATGTGCTGGGGCAGGCGTCGTTGACGGGGCTCAGGGGGCACTGAGGAGTTCCTCGGAGTTCCTCGGGTTCCTCGGAGTACCTCGGGTTCCTCGGAGTACCTCGGAGTACCTCGGAGTACCTCGGAG
>JALYOB010000731.1 GCA_030857085.1 Acidobacteriota bacterium
TCGAGTAGCGGGCGATCATCGCTTCTGCGTGTGCGATCGCCTCGCGCGGGTTCCATTTGTCTGATTTGAGCGCGAGATTCTCCGCGATCGACATGTCGGCGACGATGCCGTCGCGTGTCCGGTCTTCCGGAATGTGGCCAGCCTCCGGATGTTCGTCGCGCAGGCGGAGCGCGAGCTCGGTCTGACCGTTGCCCGCAACTCCGACGATGGCGGTGATGTTGCCGCTGGTCGCGCGGTCGGCGCTGACGCTCGTGCGCCGCTCGACCATCGCGTTCGCCAGTGCTTCCGCGCTGCTTTCGTTCGCACGCGTTTCCGCCACCACCCGCCCGCCGCGCATCACGATGACCCGCTCCGCCACCGCCAGCACCTCGGGCAATTTGTGGCTGATGAACAAGACTGCCGTGCCGTTCGCGGCCAGCGTGCGCATCACGCGAAACAGCTCTTCGGATTCGTACGGCGTCAGCACCGCGGTCGGTTCGTCGAGGATGAGCGTCGACGGTTTCTTCGCAATCGCTTTGATCAGCTCGAGCTTCGCCTTCTCACCAACCGAAAGATCGCCAACACGGCGGGCGACGTCTCCGACCGCAATGCCGGTCGCGTCGATCGTCGCACGCGCCTCGGCGTCGAGCGTCTTACGCGAGGCGAAGCGAAAGCGCGGCGACGCGCCGAGGGCGAGGTTCTCTGCGATGGTCAACTCGTTGACCAACAGAAAATGCTGGTGCACGAGCTCGACATGACCTTTGCGATCGACCTCGCCTGAATCGCTTGCGAGCTCGCCCGCCGCAATGCGCATGAGCGTGGTCTTGCCCGCGCCATTCTCGCCAACGATCGCGACGATCTCGCCGCCGCGAAACTCGAGCGACACGTCATCAACGGCGCGCATGGCGCCGAAGGATTTCGTGACGTGTGCGAGTCGAAGCACGCGGAATGCTCTCACGGACGAGGACCGGGTAGTTTGGAGTGCGGCGACGCAAGTCGCCGCTTTGACTGCCGCGGCGGCGGAGCGAAAGCGGTGACTGGCGTCACCGCACTCCAAACTTCAGAACCCCGCGGGAGGTTTGATCGACCCGTCTTTGATACCCGCAGTGATGCGATCAACGTCCGCGATTGTCGCGGGGGCGATCGACGACTTGAGCTTCTCGTTCCACACGATGCTCACCGTTCCCTCGTTCATCCCGAAGTGCTGCACTTCCGGTTTGAACTTGCCGTCGCGGACGATCTTCGCCATCGCCACGTAGGCGCCCGGCACGTCGACGACGGCCGAGGCGACGATCACGTCGGGAGCGAGCGCGCTTTGATCTGCGTTCGCGCCGAAGCAGCGCACCTTGCGTTCCGTGCACGCCTGAAACACACCGCGTCCTGCTTCATTCGCCTGATGAAAAATGAAATCGCAGCCTGCGTTGATCAGAGACAGCGTGGCCACTTTGGCCGCGCCGAGATCGTCGAAGTTGCCGGTGTAAATCTCGCGCACTTCGAACTTCGGATTCACCGATTGCGCACCCGCCTTGAAGGCGAGGAACGACGATGCGATCGACGGCACGTTGATCCCGCCGACGAGACCCGCTTTGCCTGTCTTCGATTCGCGCGCGGCGATCACGCCGAGGAGGTAGGTTGCTTCCTCGATCTGGAAACGCATCGGGGCGACGTTCTGCGCGATCGTGCTGCCGGAGGTCGTCACGAAGATCGTCTTCGAATACTGCGCGCCGGCGCGCTTTGCCGGTTCCTGATATTCGAAGCCGTGACCGAACGCGAGATCGAACCCTTTCGCGCCGTACGAGCGGAACCCTTCAGCGAACTCCGCGGGAGTCTTCGTCTCCTGATGCGAAACCTCGGCGCCGAGCTCCTGTTTGATGCGCTGCAGACCCTGCCAGGCGAGAGCGTTCCAGCCGCCGTCGTTCACCGAACCGGGAGTGAGGAGGCCGACGCGAAATGGTTTCGCGGCAGGGGCGGCCGTGGCGTTCGTCGCTGAGGTGGAGGTCGCGTTCTCGTGTTGCGCGCAGGCGGCGAGTGCGACCGTGAGAAGCAGAAGTACGGCTCGTTTCATCGGCGCGGATTTTACGGGTGGACAGTTGGCGTGTGCCAGTGGTACACGTGCGGAGCGCTACGCGCGAGGAACAAGAGGAGGATGTATGGACGACATCGAACGGAACAATGACGCGGAATACGAGGACGACGACGAGCAGATCGAGCAGATGATCATCGAAAACGGGATCCTCCTGCACAGCCTCGCCACGCTGCTCGTGCGCAAGGGCATCCTCAAGCAGGACGAGATCGATGCGGAGATGGACCGTCTGTACGACGAGATGGAGAACTTCGAGCAGCAATAGCGGGGGAATAGGGTTCTTCGGCTCCTGTTTCGAAAGGCGACTTTTCGAGGCCGGCATCAGCCGGCCGCGTGGTCAGAAGCGGGGAGAACCGATGAAAACGAGGACGTTCCTTG
>JALYOB010000278.1 GCA_030857085.1 Acidobacteriota bacterium
ACAACCAACAAACCGCCAACCACCCCCCGCCCCCCGCAACCATTCCGTAACCGCCGCTCCCTCCCCCGTCCGTAGAATCGCGCGATGCGCATTCGTACGCTGCTGTTCACCCTGCTTTTCGCTGCTTTCTCGTCATACGCTGCGGAGGTGCAACTCGCGTCTTTGAAAAAGGGCGACGCGGCCAGCGGCTTCCGGGCCGAGGCGGTGTATTTGAACGATGCCGGGCAGCCGATCGGGGCGCGGTTCGTTCATCAGCGCAGCGGGTTCACACTCGACTACCTCCAGATTGAATCCGTGCCGCAGGGATACACGTGGGTGAACTCGATTCCGGTCGGCGATCAGGGCGAGCCGCACACGCAGGAGCACCTCCTCCTCGGCAAAGGCACCACCGGCCGCGCATTCGCCGGGCTCGATGCGATGTGGCTCTCCGGCTCGAACGCCTTCACGAGCCAGTGGCGCACGAACTACAACTTCAATACGAACGCCGGCAAAGACGTCTTCTTCGACCTCTTCGCCGCGGAGCTCAATGCGCTGCTGCATCCGAACTACACGGACGAAGAAATTCGTCGCGAAGTGCGCAGCTTCGGCGTGACCACCAATCCCGACGGCACGCTGCGCCTCGAGGAAAAAGGCTCGGTCTACAACGAAATGACCAGCTCCAGCGCGAACCGCTACAACGTGCTCTATCGCGCGCAGGGGCATCTCACCTACGGCAAGAATCACCCGCTCTCCTACAGCGCCGGCGGTACGCCCGCGGGCATCCGGACAATGAAGCCGGAGGACATCCGCAATTTCCACGCGGCGAATTACTACCTCGCCAACATGGGAACCATCGCCGCGTTTCCGAAGAGCGTTCCGCTGAGCGAAGTGCTGCAGCGGACGGACAAGATCCTGTCGACGGTCGAGCAACAGCCGAAGACGCGCGAGTCGATGTCCAACAAACCGTGGCCGGCGCCGCAGGCCGCACCGGAAGGAACGATCGCGATCGAGGAGTACCCGAATCGCAACGATCAGCAGCCGAGCCCACTCGCCTTCTCCTGGCCGGCCACCCGCACGAACCTCAGTGCAGACGATCAGATCCTGCTCGAACTGTTCGGCGAGACGTTCGCCGGCGATGCGACCACGAATCTCTACAAGCTCTTCGTCGACAGCAAGACGCGGGTGATGGACATCGGCGCGACGAACGCGTTCAGCAACGTCGATCGCGATTACGGCCACTCGGTCATGTTCATCCTCGACAACGTGGCCGTCTCGAATTTCACGAACGAAAAGATCTCCGCGGTGCGCAAAGTCGTCACGGACGAACTGGCGCGCATTGCGGCGATGAAAGACGGCTCAGCGGAACTGAAGGAATTCAATGAGCGGGTATTGAGCCGCGTCATCGAGACCGAGCGGGCGCTCGCGAACTTCGTCAATACGCCGCCCGCATTCGGCGCGCGCAGCACGCGTGCGGACTGGATGGAGCAGCTGCTGCTGCTCGAACGCCTTCCGGACTTTCGCAAGTCCGTCACGCTCGCGCCGCAGATGAAAAAAGTGCGCGCGCTGCTGACCAGCAACAAGAACATCTGGCGCGACAAGCTCGCACAATGGCAGCTCACGAACGTGACTCCATATGCCGAGGCGGCGAAACCGAGTCCGGCGTTATTGCAGCGGGAGGAACAGGAGCGCGTCGCCCGTGCGGAAGCGGAGTCGCAGCGGCTGGTGCAGCAATACAGCGCGAGCGATGTACAAACCGCATTGCAGCGGTATCAGAAAGAGCAGGACGCGGCCGCGGCGGAAATCGAGGCAGAGGCGAAGAAGGTCGGCAAGCCGTCGTTCGTGAAAAACCCGCCGATGTCGCTCGACCCGAATCTGCAGTACACGCAGAAGAAACTCGAGTCGGGCGTGCCCATTGTGGTCTCCACGTTCGACAACATGTCCAGCGCGACGTTAGGCGTCGCCTTCCGCGCCGATCAGATTCCGCAGGAACAGCTGCGCTATCTGTCGCTGCTGCCGCTGCTGATGACGCGCAGCGGTGTCATTGAGAACGGCAAGGCCGTTCCCTTCGAAGAAATGTCGGAGCGTCTGCGGAAGGAAATCCTTCGTCTCGACGCGAGTTTCTCGACCAATCCCCGCACCGACCGCGTGGAACTCGTCATTCGCGGCGCAGGCCTCGGCAGCGCGGAAGCGAAACGCGCAATCGAGTGGATGTCGCTGGTCATGCATCATCCCGACTGGCGTGTCGAAAACCTCCCCCGCCTTCGCGATGCCGTCGATCAGTCGGTCAGCAGTCTGCGCAACACGATGCAGGGGCCGGAAGAAGGGTGGGTCAACAATCCGGCGAACGCGTATCGGATGCAGTCGAATCCCGCGTTCCTGGCGGCGGATTCGTTTCTCACGCGCGCCCACAATGCACTGCGCCTCCGCTGGCTGTTGAAAGAAGCGCCGGGCGCCGATCGCGACGCATTGACGCAATGGTTCGATCGCATTGCACAACAGGGCGGCACGCGCGCAGAGCTGAAGGCGATGCTGGCGAAGCCGGAGACGGTCGCCGGATTGTCGGCCGCCGCGCAGGTAATCGCCAGCGACGCGGCGAAGGATCTCGATCTGACCCTCATCGAGATTCCGGACAGCAGCCTGACTGCGGACTGGAAGGAGCTCGTCAATGGGATGCGCGACGATCTCCTGACGCCGCCCGCACAGGCGCTGATGCAGCTCGATTCGTTGCGCGCCCGTTTGCTGCGCCGCGGCGGCGCGCGCATGTGGCTCGTGGGATCGACGGCGACACAGAAGGCGCTCGCACCGGCAATTGATGCGCTGGCGTCGTCGCTCGATGCGACTGCAGCAGCACCTGTGACGATGTCGCACACACGCATCGTCGATGCGCGTCTCGCCGCACGCGACACGACGGCGACCAGTCCGCGCTTCGTCGGTCTGGTCGCGCCGAACATGAAGGGGGGCGTGATCATCACCTCCGTCCCCTCGGTGCACTATGCGGACGTCGAGGCGCGCGACAAGCAGCTCGACTATCTCGCCAGCCGTCTGTACGCCGGCGCCGGTGCACACGGAGTTTTCCTCAAGACGCTCGCCGCCGGCCTCGCCTACAGCAACGGCCTGCGCGGCACAGTGCAGCAGGCGCGCGCCGGCTATTACGCGGAGCGGACGCCGGAGATCCCGCAGACGGTGAAGTTCGTCGTCGACACGTTGAAAGCGGCGGAGCGCGATCCCGACCTCGCCGACTACACGATCGCGCAGGTCTTCGGCGAAACACGCGCACCGTCGACGTATGAAGTGCGCGCCGAGGCGATGGCGAATGATCTGGTGGACAACCAGCCGCCGGAGCAGGTGCGCCGTTTCCGTGAGGCGATTCTGCAGTTGCGCAAGGATCCGAACCTGATCGATGCGCTGTACGCACGCAAAGACCGCGTCTATGCCCAGATGCTGCCGGGCTACGACCCGAACACGCCGCTGCCGGCGGATGCGATCTATTTCACGATCGGCCCCGACAAGCAGCTCGATGCGTGGGAGGGATATCTGAAGGCGAAGCTGTATCGGCTGTACCCGCGGGACTTCTGGATGTGATGAGGAAGGAGCGCGTGGCGTGTGGCGCGTTGCCAGGGCTTTTTCGCCCGGGCGACAACGCCCGGGCAACTCGCTACGCGCCACTCGCCACGAAATGAAAAGGGCCGCTTTCGCGGCCCTTTTCATTTCGTTCTACTTTTTACACGCTCCCAGCCACTTCCCCGAATACTTGGTCGTCATCACCTGCTCGCCGACGGTCATCTTCATCGAGCCGTCATACGAGTCGCCGTCATAGGTGATCTCGCCGGTGCCTTTGGTGTCCTGTTTCGGGCAGTCCATCGACCAGGTCACTTTGTTGCCGTCGACCTTGTAGTCGCTGATGGTGCACTTGGCTTTCGGATCGCTCGGAACGGCTTTCTCCGGGTTGTTCAGATCTTCCTCGGTGAGGCAGACTTCCGTCGTCACCGGCGGCATCTTGAACGGCATCCCCGGCATGTCCATCTGCATCTTGATCTGCCACTTGCCGGGCTTCTGCGGGCTGGTTGCCGCACTCGCCGGAACGACGGCCGCCATGACCGTGAGCCCCGCGAGCACATACGTCACGTACTTGCGCATTGGTTGTCCTCCGTTGGTTGTGTGGCGTGATTATACAGGCGGCGCTGTGCGCCGCGGCTTTGGGCTTTGGGCTCTGGGCGTTTGGGGTTGCTCGCCTGGGCCGCACTCGGCGCGGAGTGCCGCCCGTGCGAAGCACCCCAAACGCCTAACGCCCAGCGCCACGACCCTACGGACTCACCCACCCCGCAAAATTCATCTGCCCGTTTTCGATCTTGATCATCGCCACCGGTTTGACGGGATTACGATCGGCGCCCATGGAGATCCGGCCGGAGACGCCGTCGTAGTCTTTGGTCGCGGCGATCTGATCGCGTACGGCTTTCGTCTCGAGGGAGTTTGCGCGGCGCACCGCATTCACGAAGATGTGCAGCGCGTCATATCCGAGCGCCGCCGTCGCCTCGGGGTTTTTGCCGCCGTTGCGTTTCTTGAATTCGTTCACGAACTTCTGCACGACCGGTCGCGTGTCGCCGACGAAGTAGTGATCGGAAAAGTACGCCCCTTCAATCGATTTGCCGCCGATCTGAATGACGGTCGGCGAGTCCCAGCCGTCGCCGCCAACGAGCGGTACGTTGAGCCCCAGGTCGCGCGATTGAATCGCGATCTGTCCCACCTCAGTGTAGAAGCCGGGGATGAACAGCGCCTGCGGGTTCGCGGCTTTGATGGTCGTCAGCTGCGGACGGAACTCCGTATCGCCGCCCGTGTAGCTCTGCTCCGCGACGATCTTCCCTCCCGCCCCCTCGAATTCTTTGCGGAACACGCCCGCCAGACCGACCGAGTAGTCGTTCTTCTTGTCGACCAGAATCGCCGCGGTGTCGAGCTTGAGGTTGTTGCGCACGAATGCGGCGAGCGCTTTCCCCTGATAAGGATCGGTAAAGCAGACGCGGAAGATGTACTCCCCTTTTTCCGTCACCGCGGGGTTGGTCGACGACGGAGAGATCATCGGGGTTTTGTTCGACTGCGCAATCGGCGCCGCGGCGAGCGATTGGTTCGACGAGTTCTCGCCGATCAGCGCGACGACATTGTTGCTCGTGATGAGCTTCGTCACGACCGACGCCGCTTCTTCCGCGCGGCCCTGATCGTCTTCGACGACGAGCCGGATCTTGCGCCCCAGCACTCCGCCGGCTGCGTTGATCTCCTCGGCGGCGATGCGGACGCCCTGCACCGTCGAGCTGCCGAATGCAGCCTGATCGCCGGTCAGCGCACCAAAAACACCCACTGGAATATCTCCCGCCGAGCCCACAGTTTGGGCGTCGCGGCCGGGGCGGCATGCCGCCGCAATGAGCAAGGCGGCGAGCAAAAATCTCTTCATTTCACGTTCCTCTCTGAACGGCTAGAATGCGCCGGCCGCCGAGTTTACCCGCTGTTTGTCCGTTGCCGGATGTCAGTTCCCGTCCGCTGCTGACATCCCGACAACCGGCAACGACAACATCCTGAAAGGATTCACATGCAGGCCAACGACATTCGCAAGGGCATCGTCATCATCTTCGAAGGAGAGCTCTGCAAAGTGATGGAGTTCCGCCATCACACGCCGGGCAATCTCCGCGCGATGGTGCAGGCGAAGCTGCGCAATCTCCGCACGGGGAATCAGTTCGAGCACCGCTTCCGCTCGAACGATGACATCGAGCAGGCGTACATCACGCAACACGAGATGGAGTACCTCTACTCGGACGGTCAGGCGCACCACTTCATGAACACGGAGAATTACGAGCAGATCGAGATCAGTGAAGACGATCTCGGCGACGCCGCAGCGTGGCTGCAGCCGGGCCTCAAGATTCAGGTGCAGTTCCACGAGACGAAGCCGATCGGTGTCGAACTGCCGAAGACGATGCGGGTGAAGATCGCCGAAACGCAGCCGATGGTGAAGGGCGCCACGCAGTCGTCCTCGTACAAGCCGGCGACGCTCGAGAATGGCGTCGTGGTCCAGGTCCCGCCGTTCGTCAGCGACGGCGAGGAGATCATCGTCGACCCGAGCGAGAATCGTTACCTCGAACGCGCGCGGTAAATCGCGCGGTACGTGAGGGCGACGGCCGGGGGCCTCCGGCGGCCGGGGCCGCGGGCCCCGGACCCCGCTGGCAGGCTAAGCCTCCGCGACACAGTCTGTTGAATTCGCACGAGTGTCGCGGAGGCTTGGCC
>JALYOB010000732.1 GCA_030857085.1 Acidobacteriota bacterium
GTATCGGCGCCTGCATCGGCGGGCGCGTCGTTCATGATCGGGCCGGCTTCGCTGAGCTTCACATCCGGCGTCGCCGCCACCCGTTGCGGCGCACCGAGCGCCGACGCCTCGGCATCCGCTTCGATGGTCACGCTCGGCACGACGTCCGCGCCGACCGCCTGCAGTTCTTCCGCGGCCGCGTTCGGCGCCCGTTTACTCGAAGACTTTTTGCTGGTCGGGACCGGCGCCTGCTTCTTGGCGGGCGCGGCCGCAGGTTTCGGGGCAGGCTTTTTCGCCGCCGGCGCTACCGCGCGTTTGATCGTGGATGTCTTGCTCGTTTTCGAAGGAGCCGCGGCCGTTTCGGCCTTGCTGCCGCTGTCTTTTTTCTTCCTGATTGCCATTCGCTTCCCTACGTCGATTTCTCACTTCGCGGATAGCAATCCGCACGCCTCCACGAAGCGGCTCATAGAATGCGTCCATGAGCTCCCGGAACCCGTGGGATCGCTATGCGGCAATCGAGCCGCTTTTTGCGGTTCTCGCAAAGCCGAAATACCTCCGCGCGAATCTCACGGACGAGGCAGAAGCGGAGTTCTTCGCGACCGGAAGCGCGTACGCGCGGCATGTGATCGACACCGCGCGGCAGCGGTTTTCCCGTGTGTTTCTGCCGAAACTCGTTCTCGAGTTCGGTTGTGGTCCGGGCCGTGTTGCGCTGGCGTTTTCGGAGCTCGTGCCCGCTGTCGTCGCGGTCGATTCATCGCCGGGCATGCTCGCGGCCGCTCGCGAAAATGCGCGTCGCTTTCACCGCGAGAACATCGCCTTCCGCTCCACGGATGAGCTGTTCGCGACGCGCGAACGTTTCGATCTCATCAATGTCTCATTCGTGCTGCAGCATCTCGCGCCGGACGACGGTTTGCGTCTGGTGCAAAAATTACTGGAGCGTCTCGCGCCGCGCGGCGTGGCTGCTTTCGCGGTGCCGTTTCGACGCTCGGGCAGTGCCCTGAAATCGCTCGTGCGCTGGACGCGCAGTCACGTCGCCCCGCTGAATGCGCTGGCGAATGTCGCGCTGCGCAAGCCCGCCGGTTTTCCGTTTCTCGATCCGCACGTGTACGACCTCAGCGCGTTTCTGGCGATGCTGCACGACGCCGGTTTCGACAACGCGTTCGTGCTGGCGGAGGATCAGGGCGACACCGATGTCGCCACGGTGTTCGTGCAGCGCGCGGAGACGAATCTCGCCGTCGACGAGCCGCCCGATCGCGTGCCGGAGATCACGAGCGACTTCATCGACGTGAAGGAGCTGATCGCGACCACGTCGATGGACGCGTTGCACCGGAAGGCCGAGGAGTATTTCGCGGGCCTGACGAAGTGGGAGCATCACCTCGCGAAGCCGTTCGCGAATGCGGCCGATGCGCCGGCGATTCTCAGCAATCTCGCGGTGATGATCGAAGGACTGCGGCTCCATCCCGGCGCGACCGTGCTCGAATTCGGCGGTGGCACGGGATGGCTTTCGCACGCGCTCACGCAGCTCGGATGCCGCGTCATTCTCACGGACGTCGCGCCGAGCGCACTCGAGATCGCGCGCGAGCTGTACCGCCGGCAGCCGCCGATCGGCAACAAACCCGAGCCGGCGTTTCTGCAGTTCGACGGGCACCGCATCGACCTGCCGGACGAGTCGGTCGATCGCATCGTCACGTTCGATGCGTTTCATCACGTGGTGAATCCGGAGGAAGTGTTGCGCGAGCTCGCGCGCGTGCTGCGTCCGGGCGGCATCGCGGCTTTTGCGGAGCCGGGGCCGAATCATTCGAAAACACCGCAGTCGCAGTTCGAGATGCGCACGTACGGCGTGGTCGAGAACGACGTGGACATCGATGCGATCTGGTCGATCGCGCAGTCTGCCGGTTTCTCGGACATCCGCCTCGCGGTCTTCACACCCCACCCGATGTTCCTCGGCATCGCCGAATACGACGACATGCTGATGCGCGGCGAGATGTACGCGCGCATGGCCGCGTTCACGCGCGCCGGGCTCACCGCGGTGCGCGATTTCTTTCTGTTCAAAGGGGGCGAGGAGCCGCTCGACAGCAGACGCGCCGACGCGCTCGCGGCGCGCATCAGCGTCGCAGTGGAAGGGCGCACGCTGCGCGCCACGCTCGAGAACATCGGCGCCGCAAAGTGGCTGCCCGCGTCCGAGGAGTTGGGCGGCGTGTACCTCGGCTGTCATTTGTATGCGAGCGACGGAACGCTGCTCGACCTCGATTTTCATCGCACGCCGCTGGAGCATGAAGTTGCGAGTGGGGCGAGTGTAACGATCGTGGATGAGTTGCCTGCGTTCGCGCCAGGGGCGTATGAGCTGGAGTTCGATCTCGTGGCTGCGGAAGTGATCTGGTTCGCGCAGGCAGGGTCGCAAACGGCGCGGGTGAAAGTGGCGAGTGGCGAGTAGCTTGGAGTGCGGCGACGCCAGTCGCC
>JALYOB010000279.1 GCA_030857085.1 Acidobacteriota bacterium
CCCGACGTCGGAGACCTGATGACCGAGACGTACCGGCGGCTTTCGACTGGAGAGCTCGCGGGCAGCGCTGCGGCGCCAGCTTCAATTGGCGAAGGCTGTTCGTCCGTGACCATGACGATGTCGGACGCGCGGATCAGCATGTTCGCGGCACCAATGAGCGAGCTGGTTGCGAAGTTCACGAGGACACCTCCGCGTTCCGGCGTGCTGATGGTCGGACGTGTTGGTGACGACGAGGTCAGCCTCACATGGGAACGTACGGAGGTCGAGCCGGTTGCGGTCATTCGCCTCGATGCAACGACCAGCGTGGCCCGCGTGGCTGCCCACGTAGCAGAAGCGATTGAGGCGGAAGTCGCGCGCTGGCCGAAGGTGGAGACCGGCGGCGTGTTGATGGGCCGTTACTCAGAAGTCGCAGACGTCTTCTACGTCACAGACGTGCTGGACGCGCCGCCGGACAGCACCCGCAGCGCATCCGAGTTTATCCTCGGTACTGAGGGTCTCAGAGCTCGGATCGATCAATACATTTCGCGCCACAACGGGGCGCTGTACTGCCTCGGAACGTGGCATTCACATCTGAAAGCCGAAGGTGCTTCAGGAACGGATCGGAACACGGCGACGATCCTCGCGCATGCGCGTATCTCGCCTTCGCTGATGGTGATCCACACGCCCGCCGGTTACCGCGGGCTCGTGGCCGCTGATGTATGACTGGAGGTCTCGTAAGTTGCCACAGTTCTCGATGCTCGATCCCTATGCGCTTCGCGCGCGGCTGTTCCCCGCCATGCTGGTGAGCATGCCGATGGTCCTGGCGGCGCTTTGTTGGTTTCCGACGGTTGCGATCACGCCAATCGTTATCGCGCTCTTCACGTGGTTCGGGGTGGGAGTTCTGCTGGCCGAGTTCGCGCGCGATCTCGGGAAGCGACGAGAACCCGCACTATGGGCGAGTTGGGGCGGCAGTCCGACCGTGCGCCGCCTGCGCCTCCGCGAGACGGCGGCGAACACCGTCGCGCGCGAACGGTGGCGGGCACTCGTCGCTGCTCTCGCACCCGATCTCCTGCTGCCGACTGCCGATGAAGAAACGGCCGATCCGAAGCGCGCGGACGACACGTACGGCGTGTGTATCGCTCGACTCCGCGAGTTAACGCGCAACACTACGAACTTCCCGCTCCTTTTTCAGGAAAACATCAGCTACGGGTTCCGTCGGAACCTCTGGGCCATGAAACCCGCCGGGATCTTCATGGCCGTCGCCGCGATGGGAGTCGCGGTTTCTTCGCTGTTCGTATTGAGTCAACCGCGGCTGGAGATAGTGGTGTTCGCGGCGGTGATCGCAGCGTTCATGCTCACGTGGTCAGTCCTTCGGATCACGAAGACGTGGGTGAAAGAGGCTGCAGAGCGATACGCGGACCAGCTCCTCTGGAGTTGCGAGCAGCTCGTGCAGAGGGTATCGGCCGCTGCACCGACGGGCAGCCGCGTTGGGTTCTGACTCGAGGCACGTGCTTGGTAGCGGCTCGTGAACTTCGCATATCGGTGCGCACGTCCCCGTTCCGGGCGCCAGTGCCCTCATTACTCATTCGGTTTGCCGTAAAGCGTCGCTGATGCGGTCGATTTCTGAACCCACACGTTTTGCCTTCCCGGGCAAGGGGCCGGCAACTAATCTTGTGGCCTCGCTCACAAACGCGTGTGGCTCAGGCCTCGGAATTTACGAACCGTCGCCGTCGAGGTGCCGCGCTCTCTGCCGTGTGCTGCGGCAGAGCGCGGCAACCTCGAACAATTTTATGCACGCGCCGTGCGATCACCGGCGCGGCAACTCCACACGCGCGCCGGCAAGTTCGTGTCGGGAGCGTACGGAGACGCTAACCTCGTCACGGAGCTCCTCAAGAATCCCCGCAACGTCCGCCGCCTGCTCGGCAGGAATAGCGACGACAGCGGTGTGGAACGCTTCGCGCCGATCGCGAGGTTTGAGCGAAACAATGTCGAGCAACCCGACAATGACCTTCGAAGCAGCACTACGCGCGATTTCCAACGGCTTGCGCTTCTTGCGTTGCCGATAGTTCTCGATCAATTCTGGGTCGATGTTCAGCGATTGCGCGAATCGATTGAAGTTCCTCACTTCTTCCGAGACTGCAGCCTCTACCGCCTGTTGCGCTCGTTCGTCCGCGTCGAGAAAGGTCAAAAATTCTTCACTTGCGCTGCCGCTCGTCACGAAACTGACGAATTCCAATCGCCACTCTGGAGGCACCGACTCCGCCAGGCTCGCGTACTCCGCTGTCGGGCTGAGTTCTGTGGATGTTTTCATATCGTTGATCCTTTTCGTCCGACCCTCCTCCGCGTTGCGCACCGTGGTAGCGGACCGGCGATTTGTTATGACGCACGAGGAGTGATCTGAGGACCCGCCCTCGTTCTCTTAAAGACGCCCCACAGAAGCCAACTTGGACATTGCGAGTCTGCAGGAACCTTACTGCTCGTTTTGCATCTGACTCCTGAGCCTGCCGATCAGCCGGAAGAACCGCTTTGCGACCGTGGAATACGGCAGGCCTTTCGCTACAGCGATCTGAGCCAAGGTCAACCCCTCCCAAAACCGCATCACGACCATTTCTTGCTCTTCCGCAGAAAGCGTATTCATCGCCGCACGCACGTCCACTGCCAGCTCGAATTGCTCGGAGGTCGAGCTCACGCGATCCTCAAGGGGCGCCAGACGCGAGTTCCGCCGCACAGTGTCAATAGCTGCGTTCCGCATGAGTCTGAAGAGATACGCGTTCGGAGCAGTCGCTTTCCTGATGGCGTGCAGTGTGGCCGTGTTTGCCTTCATCTGAAGAAGCGCCTGCTGAACGATGTCTTCCGCGTCCTCATTGCTCAACGCGGGCATGCCGCGTTGGATAACGATGACGAACACCGAGATTCGTCGGCGCACCTCTGACCAAGCACTGGATGGGTCCTCATCGCGCGCGATAAGCGCTAGAAGATCCGGCCACGACAAATCATGCATCGTCACGGCGTGAGCTTCTCGACCAGCCGCGTCAGCTCGCGCGCGAGCGAATCCAAGAAGACACGAAGTTGCTTCTTTCCCTCGCGAAGGAGAATGAGATCGCGATACGTTACTCCGGGTGGTGTATCCTTCAGGATGAGCCACTCCGCCAGCACTTCGCGCATGCGTTTCGTATCGCTTTCATGCCGCGCGTTGAGCCATTCGACCGATGCGAAGGCGCAGTTGTCGGCCGTGACACGAAATGGCGTCCCGCCTTCCGGAGGAGTCAACGCCTGCACGATCACCCCCACTACCGACATCGCGAGCAACGCGACGGATGCAACCGACCACCAGAGACGGAGAGCCGTCCTGCTCTTACTGTCGGTACGACCGGACGCGCGGAACAGCTCCCAGTCTTGAATCTCGAGGTGCGTGCCGGCAAGACGGACACTTCCCCCCGCGTACCAGTTGAAGCGACCCAGCCGTGTTGCTGGATCTTCGATACGCCACCATTCGTCATCCCGCCTTGCGCGCAAAGCAGACTTGTCCAGATGAACGGATGAGACGGATGCTTCAGGCGGCATCTTGATGCGAAGATAGCAAGTCATGTCACCTTCCGTTTTTGTGAGCCGGACTCCATCTCGCCGATCGCTTGTCTCGTAGGTGAAGCCGACGCCGCGGTCGATCGGCCACGGGCCGCTTCCCGAAAGGAGAAACGCCAGCAACGACGCCGCCGCCAATCCAGCCGCTACGAGCATTCTCGTGCGCCTCGCCATCCTCAGCCACCTTCTCAGACCTGACGTTCGCTTGGGACCACAGTAGGAGTGTCTGAAAACGGTAATTCCCTACCCGCGCTGTCTCAAAAACGGGCCTCTAAGCGTCTTTAGAGATGTAGGCACGCAACCGGGAGGTCGCCATGAGTCACGCAGATATGCCGTGGAGGATGCTAACCAATCAGATGTATGAGGAACGCGTTCGTGAGATTGCGGGGATCGCAACGGATCAGGCCACGTCGGAGCTTTGGGCGGAGGCGACGCGGCGGGTGCGCTTGATTGCGAGGAAGGGTTTCCGACGCACGCTCGCAATCTCTGACCTCGAAGATGTCGAGCAGGCGGTGATAATGAAGTTGCTCGACGTTCATGTCTTGCTAACCGCGGCGGGGTCGAGTTCGCCGGGAGTTTACATCGCGCGAATGATTCGCAACGCTGCCCTCGACCATATGCGGAGACGCGCCCACGACTTCACGTCGAACGCGGAGTCGCTAACGGAGAACATCTCGGAATCGACTCACGACTTCGACAACGCGCACACACGCAGTCGGTTCGACCAGCTCGCAACATCACTCGAAGCGCTGTCGCCGTCAGACCGCGAGTTGCTCAACCAGAAGTTCTGGAACGATCTATCAATTGAAGAGATCTCAGCGCATATGGCGCTTCCCTACTCCACGGTTGCGAAGCGGCTCTTCCGAGCGGTTTCACGGCTACGTGCGCGGATGGAACTGGAAGTGTCCCACGCGTAGGCGTATGAGACAGTTCGTGCGGACCACACGATCGCTTAGCGAGCGCGATAAGGCGCGTGCGACAGCGTCGTTGGTAACATTTCAACTCCACAGTCGCTCGCCCGGTGACACCTAAAAAGGAACCAACGGGCGAGCGCTAAGCGTTCGCCTCCGACTGAATATAAGGAGGCTTCGAAACAATGATGCGGCCCTACCAACTTCCGAAATGCATGTTCGATTCAATCGATCCTCGATGGCACACTGACCTTTTTAAGTTTTTGGACAGCGGCGATGCGTCTGACGAGTTCTTAGTCTTTCTCGATCGCGACGAGCAGGCGCAGCGCCTCGTCGAAGCCGCATTTGCTTATGTCTCGCAGGACGTGGCAGCGACGGCTCGGGGGCTGAAGGCAGACATAACTCCGGCGCTACAGGATGGCGACTCGCAAACGAACACTTTCGCGCGCCTCTTCACGCACATGCTGCTGGCGCTTACAGCTCTGGATGACGTGCAACGCGGCAGGATTCTGAAGCTCGTCGAAACTTGGCTCCCGCCGCGCGAACAACAGCAGGTGGCGTCGGAAATTGCGAGAACGCTGGGCTCTACTGAATCAAACTGGTGGGCGGGAGACGATAAGCACGCGTCCTAACGAAAGCCTCAATTTGCTATGGGAAAACCGCGCTGTCGTCCGGCAGCCCGGTTTTTTTTGTCTAGGAGGAGGACGTGTCCTCGGATGAGCTCGAGCAACGTCTTATTAGTTAGTGCCATGGAGGTCTGCACATGTTTGAAGACGACCCCAAGACGCAACTCGAGTGTGAACAACTGATCAGGGTGATCACGGCGATCCGGGCCGCCGCCACCGCCGGCGGAAATCTCAGCCCGGACCTGCTCCTGTACGTGATGACAGAGCGCTTCCGCCGCATACTTCCCGTCGCCGGGATTCCGAAGGAGAACTGGAAAGCAGTCGGGACGATCGTAATCGTGCTCTGCTTCCTTGACGACAATGCGCTTGATCGCGCCGCTGCTGCGTCAGGCTCGGCGCCATTCATCATTGAACTCTGCCAGCGTGCGAACGCGCTCTACACACAATATCCCTACGACTGTCCCGGTACAAAACAGACCTCGACCGCCGACGTTTTAGCCATTCGGCGTGACATCGACGCCCTCCCCGAAACGCATCGGACACTGATCCGCAGGCGTCTTGGTTGCGACGAGCCTCTGGCCACGATCGCAGCAGATATGAACCTTCGGTTCTCGTACGTTGCACAGACATTGTTGAGATTTCTTGCGAGGATCCGCACGTATCTCGACGAGTAGCGCTGGGGCACATCTCCATAGCTCGACTGCCTCCGCTGTGCCCTGATGAAAATCGACGCATAACCGACGGTCTAATTCGGTGACAACGTAAGCGTCGGAATGCCCAGCGTCCACGTAAGGTCGTCGTATGGCGCCGGTGAAGGAAGCGAAAGCGGCGGCCCTGGGTTTGACTTAGCCTGTTAGCGCGGACGCTCACCCGGCGCTGCGCGCCCACCCTCTCCCCGCACGCGCGGCGAGGGAAACGAGCCATGGGGACCTTCTCCCCGCGTGCGGGCAGAAGGTGCCGGAAGCGAACGGGCGGATGAGGCGGGGCGAAGACGCTAAGTTAGGTACGTCGAACAGCCGCAGCGATCGGCACACCCAGCCATTCACGCAGCCTCGATCGTTCTCCAGCGTGGTCGAAGAGCGCGCGAGGCGATCGTGATCGCGGCCGGGACGGCGCCGCGGCAGGGCGACGACGAAGGCGCCTCCGG
>JALYOB010000733.1 GCA_030857085.1 Acidobacteriota bacterium
CCCCCCCCCGCGCCGAGGGTTGAAAAGAACCTGCCGGTTGCGCCACCGACGCGCACTTCTTCCGCATCGCCTTGTCCGACGAGGCCGGTCGTGCCGAGCCAGTACGCGCCGAGGGAGCTGAAGACGCGCTGCTTTTCCCACTCGTGGAAGTTGCGCGTCGAGACGGGGTTCTCCCACTCGATCTTGCGCACGTTCTTCTCCCACACCATCGCCAGACGCGAGGGCTCGGGAAACGGCAGCGGATGCAGCACCACGGCTTTGAAGACGGTGAACATGGCGCTCGTGGCGCCGATGCCGAGGGCGAGCGTCAGTACGGCGACGAGAGCGAAGCCGGGCTGCTTGAACAGCGAGCGGACGCTGAGACGAATGTCGCTCCAGAGCTCGTTCATGCGCGCACCTCGATCGGCACCACACGCGGCTCACCCGAACGTGTTTCCTCGACGATGCGGCCGTCGAACAAATGCACCGTGCGATCGGCGAAGCGGGTGAAGCGCGCATCGTGCGTGACCATGCAGATCGTCGCGCCGCCCGCGTGCAGTTCGCGCAGCAGCGACATCACCGCTTCGCCATTCTTCGAGTCGAGATTGCCGGTCGGCTCGTCGGCAAGAATCACGCTCGGGTCGCCGACGATCGCACGCGCCACGGCAACGCGCTGCTGCTGACCGCCGGAAAGCTGCGACGGAAAATGCCGCGCACGCGCAGCGATGCCGACACGATCGAGCGCTGCATCGACGCGGCGTTTGCGTTCCGCAGGCGGCATCGAGCGATACGTCAGCGGAAGCGCGACGTTCTCCGCGACGGTGAGATCGCCGATGAGATTGAAGGACTGGAAGACGAAGCCGATGCGCTCATTGCGAATGCGTGCGCGCTCGGCGACGCTGAGTTTCTCGATGCTCACGCCGTCGAGCTCGTACGTGCCGTCAGTCGGCGTGTCGAGGAGGCCGAGGATCGAGAGGAGGGTCGATTTGCCGCAGCCGGACGGGCCGGCGATCGAGACGTATTCGCCCCGCCGCAGAATCAGATCCACTCCCTGCAAAGCATGGGTCTCGAGCTCCTCGGTGAAAAAGACTTTGGACAGCGCATCCGTCCGAATGAGATCAGTCATGCGCCCCGCTCTTCGCAACGCGACTGCCATGGCGATCGCAGAACGGAAGCCGCTGAGTGGTCAAGGTTTATCGGATTCTGCGCGGCCGCGGACTGCACCGCAGGTGACCGCTCACGGGATTGCGCGTCCCACAAGCGGACAGTTCACGGGGGCCTCCGGCGGCCGGGGCCGCGGGCCCCGGACCCCGCTGGCAGGCCTAGCCTCCGCCACAGACGTCCCGATCTCGCTCGCTTGTGGCGGAGGCTAGGCCTGCAGACGGGGTCTGGGGCCCGTGGCCCCAGCCGCCGGAGGCCCCGGTCGTCTCCCCGACCAATGCGCTACCCCACGTGCAATTCGTCGTACAAAGTCTGGCCGACTTTGCGGCCGAGGACGTTCATGAGGTCCTGGGCGCTGGCCTGCTTGACTGCCGACACGCTGCCGAAGCGTTCCAGGAGCAGGCGCTTGCGTTTGCCGCCGATGCCTGGCAGATCGTCCAGCTCACTGTGTAGCGTCCGTTTTCTGCGGCGGCGGCGATGCGACGAGACGGCGAAGCGGTGCGTTTCGTCGCGCACCATCTGCAGGAGCTGCAATGCGGGATCGTGACGATCGAGGCGGATCGGCTCATCGCGATCGGGCAGATAAATCTCCTCCTCACGCTTGGCCAGTCCGGCAATGGCGATCTCCTCGACCCCTAACTTGTTCAATGCCGCCAACGCCGCATTGAGCTGACCGCGTCCACCGTCGATGAGGATCATGTCCGGCAGCGGTTTCTTGTCCTCCAGGAGCCTTCTGTACCGCCGGTCCACCGCCTCCGCCATGGAGCGAAAATCATCCGCTCCAATGACAGTCTTGATGTTGAAGACGCGGTACTGGTTCTTGTCGAACTTCCCGCGATCCAGGACCACCATCCCCGCCACGGAGTCGGTGCCCTGAATGTTCGAGATGTCGAACGACTCGATCTTCTGAATGTCGCGATGACCGAAGCCGATCACCTGCCCCAGTCGCGACGCTGCAATCTGCAACCGGTCCTGGGTCGATTTCCGGAATCGCGACTCGTGCGAGAGGCGCGCATTGCGATTGGCGAGATCGACGCGATCGACGCCGCGGCCGCGCTGCGGCACGCGCACATGTGTTTTGCGGCCCGCCTGCTGGGTAAGCCACTCGTCGAGCAGCTCCACGTCCTCCATCTCGAACGGCACGAGGATCTCGCGGGGGATGAAGAGATTGTCCTGGTAGTAGCGCTGGAGGATCTCGGAGAGGAAGTAGCCGGACTGGTAGTCGCTCACCTTCTCCCAGAACAGCTCGCGCCGATCGACGACGCTGCCGCCGCGGATGACGAAGAGCTGCAC
>JALYOB010000280.1 GCA_030857085.1 Acidobacteriota bacterium
CCTCTATACCGTGCCCGGCCAGGTGTTTTATGACGCCTCGCGCAAGCTGATCCTCAAGGGCGTCGACGGAGTCGTCTTCGTCGCCGACTCGCAGGAAGCGCGCATGGAAGCGAACATCGAGTCGCTGGTGAATCTCGAGCGCAACCTCAAAGAGCAGGGCTACGACATCAAGAGCGTTCCCTACGTTCTGCAGTTCAACAAGCGCGACCTGCCGACCGCGCTCCCCGCCGACGAGATGTATCGCCAGCTCAACTTCAAAGGCGAGCCGACGTTCGAAGCGGTGGCGATGAACGGCACAGGCGTCTTCGACACGCTCAAAGCGGTGGCGAAACTCGTCTTGACGGAACTGAAGAAAAAGTAGCGGCGGCGGATAAACTCCGCCGCGATGAATCCTCAGTTTCGCGAGCTCTTCAATCGCCAGTTCACTCCCGAACTGTACGCGTCGTATCAGCGCGATCTCTCCGAGCGTCTCGATGCGACGTTCGAGTTCCGCCTCGCGGAATCGCCCGTGTTTCTGCCGGACGACTTCAAAGAGAAAGCGGTCACGAGTGCGAACGCGATCGTCGAGCAGTTGTGTGACTCGACGCTGATCGAACAGATGAAGGCCGCCATTCCGGAGCGGTGGAACACGCCCGGAATGGACGCGCTGCCGAGCTTCGCCCAAGTCGACTTTGCGATCGTGCGCGAGAACGGCGAGCTCGTGCCGAAGCTCATCGAGCTGCAGGGGTTTCCGTCGCTGACTGCGCTGCAGGTGATTCAACGCGACGCGTGGAAAGACACGCTCGCGCAGATGGACGGCCTCGATGCGGCGTGGTCGTGCTGGTTCTCCGGATACGATCGCCAGTCGTTCCTCGACCTCGCCCGCCGCACGATCGTCGGCATGCACGATCCGGCGGAAGTGATCCTCATGGATCTCGATCCGCCGCGCCAGAAAACGTACCCTGACTTTGCTGCGACGAAGCTGCTCTTCGATGTCGATGCAGTCGATCCGACGACGCTCACCAAGCGCGGACGGAAGCTCTATCGCGGCAACACCGAGATCAAGCGCATCTACAACCGCGTGGTGTTCGATGAGCTGATTCAGAAAGGGATCGAGCTGCCGTTCGATTATCGAGAAGAACTCGATGTCGAATGGGCGCCGCACCCGAACTGGTACTGGGTCTGGTCGAAATACTCGCTGCCGTTTCTGCGTCACGAGTCGGTGCCGCGGGCGACGTTCGTCTCCGAGCTCGAGCGCGTTCCGGACGATCTCTCACGCTATGTCCTCAAGCCGCTCTTCTCGTTCGCCGGCGGCGGCGTCAACGTCGATCCGACGCGTGCCGACATTGATGCAATCCCTGAATCCGAACGCCACGCCTGGTGCATTCAGGAAAAGATCGAATATGAGCCCGCCTTACAGGCCGCCGATGGCGGCGGCGTGAAGATCGAGATCCGGATGATGTTCCTGCGTCCCGACGACGAGCCGAAGCCGATCCTCGCGCAGAATCTCATCCGCCTCTCGCGCGGCAAGATGCTCGGCGTCGACTTCAACAAGCAGTTCACCTGGGTGGGGTCGTCGATCGGGCTATCGCTGACGTCCTGAGGCACGTCGCGTGCTTCGCGATACGAACGTGGAAATCACCACCGCCGCGCCGCTCATCCCGCCGCGTCCGACGCTCACGAAATTGCGCGACGCGTCGGCCGAATGCAAGGCGTGCGATCTCTGGAAGACGGGAACGCAGACCGTATTCGGAGAAGGCAAACCGAGCTCGCTGATCATGTTCATCGGTGAGCAGCCCGGCGACAAGGAAGATCTCGCCGGCCGCCCGTTCGTCGGCCCCGCGGGCGCGCTGCTCGACAAGTCGCTCGAGGAAGCCGACATCGATCGCAAGACCGTTTACGTGACGAACGTCGTCAAGCACTTCAAATGGGAGCCGCGCGGCAAGCGGCGCATCCACAAAAAACCGAACGCGGTCGAGATCACCGCCTGCCGCCCCTGGCTCGAATCCGAAATCCGCGTTATCAAACCCCGCGCAATCATCTGCCTCGGCTCGACCGCCGCCCAAGCCATCCTCGGCCCGAAGTTCAAGGTGTCGGTCCAGCGCGGCCAGTTTGTCGATTCGCCGCTGGCCGAATTCGTCACCGCGACCGTGCACCCATCATCGATTCTGCGCGCGCCATCGGACGAGGCGCGACGCGTGGAGCGGGAACGATTCGCCGAGGATCTGAAGAAGATCCGCGCAGCGTTGCCGCTGTTCCAAGTGTCATCCTGAGCCGCCGGAGGCGCGCAGCGCTGCAGGACGGTCGAAGGATCCCCCTCCGACAGCGCGAGACTCGTGCAACCGCAGGGGGTCCTTCGCCGTCTTCGCGGCTCAGGATGACACGCTCACGGCACACGCGCACCTAACCACCTAACTGCACTGCCCCACGTGCCCACCCCGCAGCGCATCCATCGCCGCAGCGAGCGAACGCGTGTACTGCGGGAGCTTCGACGCATCCTCGCCCCACGTCACGCTGCGCTGCGCGCCACCGACGTCGATCGTCATCGTGTACGTGATCATGTCGCAGCACGGCGGCTCTTTCTCTTTCTTCGTTCCGCTCTGCTGCTCGGCCGCCTCGCGCCAGGCGCGCGAAACGACCGCCGCAATTTGCTTCGTCTCCGCATCGCTCGCGTGATCGGCGCACGAGTTCCCATTCATCGAATGCACGCTCAGCGTGCCGTCCGAGGCGATCGTTACGTCTCCCATGCCGCGGCCGGTGATTCCGCCCGAGCTCTCATACCGGACGCTCCACGCTTCCGGCTGCGAAGAGGACGTCTGCGCCGGCTGCGATTGCGTCGCCGGCTGCTGCGTCGTGCACGACAACACCAGAAATACCGCCAGAGCGGAAAGCTTCATCGCAATCTCCTCGTTGTAGAGTTTTCCATACGAAATGCGCAGTTTTTCCACAGATTCTTGCACACCTATAAACGCCGTCGTACACTCGCCGCACCACACAATGACCGTCCGATCGACCTCTTTCCCGCGCCCTGTTTCGGCAACCAGCTCCGGGAAAAAGAATGAAGGAGCAGGCTGATGGCCAATGTCCCCAATGACAAGTTGAAAGCTGCCGAGACCGCACTCTCGCAGATCGAGCGCCAGTTCGGAAAAGGCTCGATCATGCGCCTCGGCGCGAAAGAATTTACCGCGGTCAGCGCGATTTCCACCGGCTCGATCGGCGTCGACGCCGCCCTCGGTGTCGGCGGCGTTCCGCGCGGCCGCATCATCGAGATCTTCGGACCGGAATCTTCGGGTAAGACGACGCTCTCGCTGCACGTGATCGCCGAGGCGCAGCGCGCCGGCGGACTCGCGGCGTTCATCGACGCCGAGCATGCGCTCGACGCCGAATACGCGAAGAAGCTCGGCGTCGACGTCGACAATCTTCTCGTCTCGCAGCCCGATTCGGGCGAGCAGGCGCTGGAGATTGCCGAGGTGCTGGTGCGCTCGGGTGCGATCGACGTGATCGTCATCGACTCGGTGGCCGCACTCGTGCCGCGCGCCGAGCTCGAGGGCGAGATGGGCGATTCTCACGTAGGGTTACAGGCACGATTGATGTCGCAGGCAATGCGCAAATTAACAGCCATTCTTGCGAAATCAAAAACGTCTATGATTTTCATCAACCAGATCCGCGAAAAGATCGGCGTGATGTTCGGCAATCCGGAGACCACGACCGGCGGACGCGCGCTCAAGTTCTACTCGTCGGTGCGCATCGACATCCGCCGCACCAACCAGATCAAGGAAGGGGAGGAAGTCGTCGGCTCCCGCGTCAAGGTCAAGGTCGTGAAGAACAAGGTCGCCGCACCGTTCCGTCAGGCGGAGTTCGACGTCGGTTACGGCGAGGGCATCTCCAAAACCGGCGAGCTTCTCGACATCGGCATCGAGCACAAGATCATCGAAAAGTCGGGCTCCTGGTTCTCCTACGGCGACGTCCGCCTCGGCCAGGGCCGCGAGAACGCGAAGCTCTTCATCAAAGAGAACTCCGACCTCTCCTCCGAGATCGAAGGCAAAGTCCGCCGTCTCCTCGGCATCGGCGGTCCTGAGCTGACGCTGATCGAGGGTGGCGAACCCGCCACACCCGCCAAACCGGAGCGGATGGTCCGGAAGTAAGGTTTGCGCCTCGATCAGGCGATCGCCGCACGTTACCCTGAGCTCTCGCGTCGCAAGGCGCGAGAGCTCATTTCACAAAAGCGCGTGCTCGTGAACGATCGCCCCGTCGGCGTAGCGTCGCGCGAGGTGAGCGAACGCGACCGCATCACCATCGCCGCCGAAGTTCCCGAGCTGCAGGTCATCCGGGAGACGAACGACTGGGTCGCCATCGACAAGCCGAGCGGCATGTCGACCTCGCCCGCACGCGAGCGGAAGGAACGCTCACTCGAAGAACTGCTGCGGCTCCGATACCGCACGATCTTCGTCGTGCATCGGATCGACACGCAGACCAGCGGCGCGGTCGTGTTCGCGAAAACGAAAATCGCAGCGGCCGAGCTCTCGAATCTGTTCGCCACGCGCGCGATTTCGAAAACGTATCTCGCCGTTTGCGAAGGCGCGATCGAGAAGGAAACGGTCATCGAGTCGCCGATCGGCGGCAAAGACGCCCACACCATCGTTCGACCGCTCAGGCAGCTCGACGGCACGACCCTTCTCGAAGCGGAGATCCTCACCGGACGCATGCACCAGATCCGCATCCACCTCCGCTCCATCGAACGTCCAGTCGTGGGCGACCGCCGCTACGGCTCGACCATGCGCGCGCCGCGCATGCTGCTTCATGCGTGGAAACTCGAGCATGCGTATTTCGGCGAGGCGATCGTCGCGCCGGTGCCGAACGACTTCCCCGCGTAGTCGTTGCGATACGATCGCGCCGATGGAACCCTTGGTCATTCACGCAACGACTGTGATCTGCGTCCGCCGCGAGGGGCAGGTGGCGATGGCCGGCGACGGCCAGGTCACCGTCGGCAATACGGTCATGAAACATGGCGCGGCCAAAGTGCGGCGCCTCTACCACGACCGCATCCTCTCCGGATTCGCCGGCTCCGCCGCCGACGCATTCGCGCTCTACTCCCGTTTCGAGTCGAAGCTCGAGGAGTACCGCGGCAACATGGAACGCGCCGTCGTCGAGCTCGCGAAAGACTGGCGCATGGACAAATACCTGCGGCAGCTGCAGGCCATGCTCATCGTCGCAAACGCCGAGCGCGCGTATCTCATCTCCGGCACGGGCGACCTCATTCAACCCGACGACGGCATTCTCGCCATCGGCTCGGGCGGGCCGTTCGCACTCTCCGCCGCGCGCGCGCTCATGAAGCACACGCAACTCACCGCCGCGCAGATCGCTGAAGAAGCGATGCGCGTCGCCGCCGAAGTCTGCATCTACACGAACGACCACATCACGGTCGAGACACTCTAAAAACTCATGGTCATCCAACTTCCCGCAGTCACCGACGACGTTCTGCTGAACGCGGAGCGCCTCACTCCCAAAGAAATCGTGCGCGAGCTCGACAAGTACATCGTCGGCCAGCGCGCCGCGAAACGCGCGGTCGCGATCGCATTGCGCAATCGCTGGCGCAGACAGCAGCTCCCGCTCGACATGCGCGACGACATCGCGCCGAAAAACATCATCATGATCGGGCCGACCGGGGTCGGCAAAACCGAGATCGCGCGCCGTCTGGCGAAGCTCACCCGCTCGCCGTTTCTCAAGATCGAAGCGTCGAAGTTCACCGAGGTCGGCTACGTCGGCCGCGACGTCGAATCGATCGTGCGCGACCTCACCGAGATCGGCGTGAAGCTGGTCAAAGATGAGAAAAACAAAAGCGTGCGCGACGCCGCGGAACGCAACGCACGCGAGCGCATTCTCGACATCCTCCTGCCCGACTCGCGTCCGTCGCGTGCGCGGCCGGCGTTCGTCGCCGTGCCGGAAGGGGCGGATACGCCGATCGAAACGCGCGAAAAACTCGGCCGCTGGCTCGATGAGGGAAAACTCGACGAACGCGAGATTGAGCTCGAAGTGAAAGAACAGGGCTTTCCGTCGTTCGAGATCTTCACGCCGCAGGGCGTCGAAGAAATGGGCGTGAACGTCAAAGACATGATGGGAGGCCTGTTCGGCGGCAAGACGAAACGGAAAAAGATGCGCGTCGGCGACGCGCGCGAAATCCTCATCCAGGAAGAAGCGGAAAAACTCGTCGATCAGCAGAACGTCGCCCGCGAAGCGATCGAACGCGTCGAGCAGAGCGGCATCG
>JALYOB010000734.1 GCA_030857085.1 Acidobacteriota bacterium
CCTCGTCGTCCCCTGTAGCCGGTATAGACTCCGCGCCGAAGGAGAGCGAATGGCCGACAACAACAGAGACGAAGCACTCGAATACCACTCCGGCGGACGGCCGGGGAAAATCGAGGTCGTTCCGTCGAAACCGACTGCCACGCAGCGAGACCTCTCGCTGGCGTACACGCCGGGCGTTGCCGTGCCGTGCCTCGAAATCGCTGCCGATCCCGCGGCCGTCTACAAATACACCGCGAAAGGCAACCTCGTCGCCGTCATCACCAACGGAACCGCGGTGTTAGGCCTCGGCAACATCGGCGCGGCGGCGGGCAAGCCGGTGATGGAAGGGAAAGGCGTTCTCTTCAAGCGCTTCGCCGACATCGACGTCTTCGACATCGAGATCGACACCCGCGACACCGAAGAATTCATCCGCTGCGTCAAACTCCTCGAGCCGACCTTCGGCGGCATCAACCTCGAAGACATCGCCGCGCCCGAGTGCTTCGAGATCGAAGAGCGCCTCAAGGCCGAGATGAATATCCCGGTCTTTCACGACGACCAGCATGGCACCGCGATCATCTCCGCGGCCGCTCTAGTGAACGCGCTCGAGGTTGCCGACAAAAAGATCGACCAGGTGAAGGTCGTCATCTCCGGCGCCGGTGCCGCCGCCATGGCGTGTCTGCGCCTCTACCTGCGCCTCGGCCTGAAGAAAGAAAATGTCCTCCTCGTCGACCGCAACGGCGTGATCTACAAAGGCCGCAAAGAGGACATGACCGCGTACAAAGAAGAATTCGCGGCCGAGACCGATCGCCGCACGATGGCCGACGCATTCGTCGACGCAGATGTGTTCATCGGCCTCTCGGCGGGCGGCATCGTCTCGCAGGACATGGTCCGCTCGATGGCGCCGAACCCGATCGTCTTCGCGATGGCCAATCCGACGCCGGAGATCGGCTACGAAGAAGCGGTGGCCGCACGCGCGGACGTCATCATGGCCACGGGCCGCTCCGATTTCCCCAACCAGGTCAACAACGTCCTCGGATTTCCCTACATCTTCCGCGGCGCGCTCGATTGCCGCGCCACGATCATCAATGACGAGATGAAGCTCGCCGCCTCGCGCGCGCTCGCCGATCTCGCGAAAGAAGACGTTCCCGATTCCGTTCTGCGCGCATACGGCACCGATCGCATCGCGTTCGGGCGCGAATACCTCATCCCCAAACCGTTCGACTATCGCGTGCTGCTCAACGTGCCGGTTGCGGTCGCGCGGGCGGCGGCGGAGACGGGTGTCGCACAGCAGCCGATTCAGGATTACGGCGCCTATCGCGCTCGCCTCGAGAGCATGCTCGGCCGCTCGCGCGGTTTGATGCACGAGCTCTACAGCCGCGCGCGTCAGGCTCCGAAGCGCATCGTCTTTCCGGAAGGCGATCAGGAAAAGATCATCCGCGCCGCGAAGATCCTCATCGACGAGAAGCTCGCGCATCCCATCCTGCTCGTGCGCCGCGAAGAGATCGCGCCGCTCCTGCACAAGTACAACATCGACGAATCGAAGGTGACGATCATCGACATCTTCGACTGCGAAAAGGCCGCGCAGTACGTCCAGCGGTTTCACGAGCTCCGCCGCCGCCACGGCATCACCGTCGCCGACGCCGGACGCATTCTCAACAGCCGGAACTACTTCGCGATGATGATGCTCGACGCAGGCGATGCAGACGGCGTCATTGCCGGCCTGCGCGCGTATTACCCCGCCACGCTCAAGCCCGCGCTGCAGATCCTGAAAACGCGCCCCGGCGTGAAGCACGTCTCCGGCGCGTATGTGCTGATGTTCAAGAACCGCACGCTCGTCCTTGCGGATACGACGGTGAACATCAATCCCGACAGCGAGACGCTCGCCGAAATCGCCGAGCAGACGGCCGAAACAGCCAAGCGCTTCCACCTCGAGCCGCGCATCGCAATGGTTTCCTTCTCGAACTTCGGTTCGACCCGCGATCCGCAGACCGAAAAAGTCCGTGACGCCGTGCAGATCCTCAAGAAACGGCGTCCCGATCTCATCGTCGAAGGAGAGATGCAGGCCGACACCGCCGTCGATCCCGAGATCGCGGAACAGGACTATCCCTGGAGCGCGATTCAGGGCGACGCGAACGTGCTCGTCTTCGCAAACCTCGACGCCGCAAACGCAGCCTACAAGCTGCTCTGGCGGTTAGGCGGCGCCGAAGTGATCGGCCCGATCCTGCAGGGCCTGTCCAAACCGGTCCACGTTCTCCAGCGCGGCGTCGACGTGAACGACATCGTGAACATGACCGCGATCGCCGTGCTCGACGCGCAGGAAGCTATGTCGAACGGGTGAGGGACGACGAGGGGCCTCCGGCGGCCGGGCCACGGGCCCGGACCCGTCTGGCAGGCCAAGCCTCCGCGACACTGTCTGTTGTATTCGCACGAGTGTCGCGGAGGCTTGGCC
>JALYOB010000735.1 GCA_030857085.1 Acidobacteriota bacterium
GTCTTCGCGATGTCGGTCGCATACGTAGATGAACGCGCCGCCTCCGGATCGGTGGTGAAGCCGATCTGGTTGTTGATCACGACGTGAATCGTGCCGCCGGTTTTGTAGCCTTTGAGCTGCGAGAGGTTGAGCGTTTCGGCCACGACGCCCTGGCCGGCGAATGCCGCGTCACCGTGCAGCAGCACCGGGACGACCAGCGAGCGATTCTTGTCGCCGAGCAGCTTCTGCTTTGCCCGCACCATTCCTTCGACGATCGGATCGACCGCCTCGAGGTGCGACGGATTCGACGCGAGCGAGAGCTTCATCTTCTCGCCCGACGGCGACTCGTGCGTGCCGTCGGCGCCGAGGTGGTATTTGACGTCGCCGGAGCCCTCGCGGGTGCCGGGATCGAGGTCGCCTTCGAACTCGCGGAAGATCTGCTCGTACGATTTGCCGAGCGTGTTCGCGAGCACGTTGAGGCGGCCGCGGTGGGCCATGCCGATCACACCTTCCACGACGCCATCGGCAGCGCAGCCGGTGAAGAGGTAGTCGAGCATCGGGATCAGCGACTCGGCGCCTTCCAGCGAGAAGCGCTTGTGTCCTACATACTTGGTGTGCAGGAAGCGCTCGAACGCCTCCGCATCATTGAGCTTCTGCAGGATGCGGCGCTTGATCTGGCCGTCGAGCGGCTGTTTGTTGCGCGACGGCTCCATGCGGTCCTGCAGCCACTTCTTCTGCGTGGTTTCCTGCATGTGCATGTACTCGGGGCCGATGTGGCCGCAGTACGTTTCGCGCAGCGTGTCGAGGATGTCGCGGAGTTTTGCTTCCTGCTTGCCGCAAAGGCCGCCGCAGACGAAGTCGCGATCGAGATCCCAGATCGTGAAGCCGTAGTACGACGGATCGAGCTCCGCGTGACGCCCGACTTTGTATTCGAGCGGATCGAGATCGGCAAGGAGGTGCCCGCGCACGCGATACGCGTTGATGAGCTGCAATGCGGCTGCTTCGCGCGCGATGATCTCGTCGGTCGCGCCGCCGCTCAATGCGAGGCGATGGCGGTCTTTGGCCCAGCGTGCGGGCTCGTACGGGATGCGCAGGTCGCGATAGATGTCGTCGTAGAAGCCGTCGGCGCCGATGAGCAGCTCGTGCACGCGCGCGAGGAACGCGCCCGACTCGGCGCCCTGGATGATGCGATGGTCATACGTCGACGTCATCGTCATCACTTTGGAGATGCCGAGATCGGCGAGCACGCTCGGATCGGACGCTGAGTATTCAGCGGAGTAGTCGATCGCGCCGGTGGCGATGATGGTCCCCTGGGTCTGCATCAGACGCGGCACCGAGGCGATGGTGCCGATGGTGCCGGGGTTGGTCAGCGAGATCGTGGTGCCTTCAAAGTCGGAGATCTCGAGCTGGTTGTTGCGCGCCTTGCGGACGGTGTCGTTGTAGCTCTTGAGGAACTGCGCAAAGTCCATCGTGTTCGCCCGTTTGATGTTCGGGACGAGGAGCGAGCGGGTGCCGTCTTTTTTCTCGACGTCGATGGCGAGGCCAATGTTGACGTCTTCGCGATCGATGCGGGTCGGCGTGCCGTCGCTCACCGTGAACGCGGAGTTCATGCGCGGGAAGTCTTTGATCGACTTCACCAGAGCCCACGCGATGATGTGGGTGAACGACGCTTTCGACTGACCGATCAGGGTCAGGTGGTTGTTGATGACGCGGCGGTTTTCCTCGAGGACTTTGACCGGGATGTTGCGGATCGAGGTGGCGGTGGGGACGGTGAGCGACGTCTCCATGTTCGCGACGATCTTCGAGGCCGCGCCGCGCAATGCGACTGGAGTTCCGGAAGTCTGTGGCGGCGGAACTGCGGTAGGACGTGCAGGCGCAGGTGCGGCGGCAGGTGCCGGAGCCGATTTCGCCGCGGGTGCGGGAGCGGGTGCGGGTGCGCTGTACGAGCTCGCGCCGCCTGCGACGGCAGCCACTCGCTCTTCGACGTGTTCGTGCTCTTCGTCTTCGAATTGCGGCACGTAGTCTTCGAAGAATTCGCGCCAGCTGGCGCTCACCGATTGGGGATCGGAAAGGTATTTTTCGTGGAGCTCTTCAATGAACGCGATGTTGGCCCCGTAGGCCTGTTTGACCGTAGACATTTCGTGTTCCTAAACAAAGTGGCGGGGGGCGAGATTGCCTCTTCCGGCCGGGGCCGGGAGTCTATCGGAAGTTCCTCACTCCTGCGAGAAACGTGCGTGTGCGGTATGGATGTCGCACCGAAGCGGACACGGAGGGAAGAATGGACGAATTGATTCAGCAGCTTTCGCAGCGGACCGGATTGCCCGCGGAGCAGGCGCGCCAGGCCGCAGAGTTCGTGGTGAATTTCATCAAAGACAAGCTTCCGGCCCCGATCGCCTCGCAGCTCGACGGGGTGATCAAAGGCGGCGGCAGCGGTGGTGGTCTCGGC
>JALYOB010000736.1 GCA_030857085.1 Acidobacteriota bacterium
GGGTGGCGCGAAGCGCCGGGTGAGGGGCCGCGCAAACACGCCTGAGTTGAGGTCGTTGGCGTGTCGTCCCAAGCAAAGTCGAGAAATCCCCTTCCGACGCAGCGGGGCTCGCGCTGTAGGCAGGGGATCCCTCGACCGTCCTGCGGCGCTGCCGCGCCTCCGGCGGCTCGGGATGACACGATGGCGCCTCTCCCCGCCCGTGCTACCCTTTCGTTCCTTTCGGCGATGAAAATCTACCTGGTGGGGTTCATGGGCTCCGGCAAAACGACGGTGGGGCGGGAGCTCGCGGCGCGCATCGACGCGCCGTTCTTCGATCTCGATGAACTGATCGAAGCGTCCGAAAAGATCTCGATCAAGGAGCTCTTCGCGACCAAAGGGGAGCCGTACTTTCGGAAGCGGGAGCGCGACATTCTCCGCTCGACGAAGAACCTCGACGCGGCCGTGATCGCAACCGGCGGCGGCACGTTCACCTTCGACGAGAACATTCAGTTCATCCAGTCCGAAGGGCTGTCGGTCTATCTCTCCGCGCCCTATTCGCTGCTGCGCGCGCGCGTCGGCTACAAGGCCGCGGATCGCCCTCTCTTCACCGACGACATCGCCACGCACGAGCTGTACGCGAACCGCATCCGCTACTACCGCACGTCCGACATCACCATCGAGATTCGCGAAGAGGAAACGCCGATCGAGATCGTCGAGCGTCTGCTGCTCGAGCTGCCCAAGCCGGTGCTCGAAGCAGCGAAGCGTTCGGCCTGGAGGTCGCTGCGATGAGAGCGCTCGTGGTCAGCGATCTGCACGCGAACGAAGAAGCGTTGCGCGCAGTGTTCAAGCGTGTCCGCCGCAAAAAGTACGACGCGGTCTTCTGCCTCGGCGATTTCGTCGGCTACGGCGCGCATCCGAATCAGGTGCTCGACACGATGCGCACGCTGCGCACGCGAAAGGTGTTCATTCGCGGCAATCACGATCGCGTGGCGTCGGGTCTCGGCGACGCGAACGGCTTCAACAACGCAGCGAAGGCCTCCGCGCTCTGGACGCGCGATCATCTCAGCGCCCCCAATCGCCGCTTCCTGCGCGATCTCGCGCAAGGGCCGGTCCTGCATCAGGACGCGCTTCTCTGTCACGGCTCGCCGTACGACGAGGACGAGTACGTCTTCAACGTGCACCACGCCGCGCAGGTCCTCGGCCTCTACACCGCGCCGTTCATCCTCTTCGGCCACACGCATCTCCCGGCCGTCTTTTCGATCGATCCCGACATGAACGTGAGCGGCTTCGCAGTGCGCAGTGAGGCTACCGTGAAGCTCGACCCGAAGCTGCGCTACCTCATCAACCCCGGCTCCGTCGGCCAGCCCCGCGACCGCAACCCCCTCTCCTCGTTCATCATCCTCGACACCGACAAGAGAACCGTGCAGTTCTTCCGCGTCGAATACGACGTGGCGAGGACGCAGGCGTCGATTCTCAAGGCGGGTTTGCCGGAGATCCTGGCGACGCGGCTGACGTATGGCACTTGAGAACGAATTGAAAATTGAAAGATCGCACCGAGCAACAGGCGGCGTCGCGACTCCGATTTTTCAATTTTCAATTTTCAATTTTCAATTCGCCTCACAATCGCCGTAGCCGATTCAGGACGCGCCTTCCCCAATTCAGGACACGCGTCGACCAGCCGCTACAGCTAAGCTGCTGAAACTAAAGGCGGAATACTCAGCCGTAGCGTGGCATGTCCGCCGCAACCGGAGCGCATTCGACGTTGCAGAGGAGCCCCATGAAAAAAGCCTTCCTTCTCTTCCTTCTTTCTCTTGCAGTGAGCCTGTCTGCGTTTGCAGAGGACCGGCATCAGTCGTTCCTCTCGTATGACGACGGCGGGACCGTCGTGCGCTCCGGAGATGACGGTCGCGAGATCGACGCGCATCGCAATCTCCCGATCTATCCGGGCGACGAGATCATCACCGCCCGCCGCGGACGCGCCGAGGTGCGCTTGTCCGACGGCAACATCATCGGCATCGATCGGACGACCGCGCTCAAAGTCCGTTCGGTGCTCGACGCGTATGAAGGCGACGCCAACGAAACCGTCGCCGAACTGCGCTATGGCAAAGTGGCCGTGTATCGCACCGACATTGGACGCGATCACGTGCGTCTCGACACCGACAATGCGAGCTATGTCGCCGAACGCGAAGGCGTGTACTCGGTCGAGACGGACTCGAACGGCCGCGATCGCGTGATGGTGTTCGACGGCAGCATCGAAGTCCGCACGCGCACGCGCACCACGCGTCTGCGTTCGGGCGAGTCAGCGCAGATCGACGACCGCGGCGTCTATGACCTCGCGGGCGATCAGAGCACCTCGGCCGACGACTTCGAGCGCTGGTTCCTCAAGCGCGCCGAGCGCTACGGCCGCGGCAACAGCCGCTATCTCGACAGCTCGCTCGCGTAC
>JALYOB010000281.1 GCA_030857085.1 Acidobacteriota bacterium
CCCCCCCCCCCCCCCCCCCCCCCCCCCCCCGCCGGAGGCCCCCGGTCGTCTCCTACTCGCGCGCCTTTTGACGAGCAGCACGGAAGGCCGACTCGATTTCTTTCCAGGCGCGGTCGAAGCCGGCCTTCAGTTCGGCGGCGGCGGGGGCGCCGTTATGCTGGAGGCCCAGGACCACGTCCTTGGCCTGCACCAGCGTGTCGCGGAGCGTGCCGGTGATCTCGGAGAGATCGCCGCTCGCGGCAGCGATCGACTCCTTCGCCCGCTCCTTGAACTTGTCGAGATCGATGCCCCAGTCATTGAGCTCTTTCTTCGTCTGGTCCGACATGGAGATAGCGTACCGCACCTCGTCGATCACCGAATCCCAGTCGCCTGCGCGCGGCTGACGAAACAGACGCATCGTCGGATACCACGGCGAGTCGGTGCGATCGTCCATCCAGCGCCAGTCGGCGTCGTATGGGAGCAGCGTGAAGACGGGGATGCCGAGGGCGCCCGCGAGGTGCGCCGTCATCGTGTCGACCGAGATGACGAGATCGAGCGCGCGCATGATGCGTGCGGTCGACAGCGGCTCGTCGACCCCTTCGAGTGTGGCGACGCGCGGGTCGCGTTCGTCGCGCTGCAGCGAATAGAACGTGACGTTGGGGATGTCGAAGAGACGCGCGAAGATATCGATGGGGATCGACCGATGCGGACCCCAGTCGCCTGCGCGCCAGACCACACCGATGGCGCGTTTGCGCGTGCGCGGGATCGCGGCGCGATCGACGTGAAAGTAGGGAACGTCGTGCGGGAGCGAATCGAGTGTCGTGCGGAAATAGTGCGTGAGCTCCATGCTCTCGACGTCGACGTCGTACTCGGCTTCCGGAGTGCCGTCGTGCAGCGGAAGGAGGCGTCCGATGCCGTGCATCGTCTGCAGCAGAGGGATGAGTGATGGTTGCGCCCAGACCGTGCACTCGCGCGCGATCGCGTTCACCAGCGGAAAGAAACGGGCGAACTGAATCGTGTCGCCGAGGCCGTGATAGCAGCGGATGAGGACGCGCTTGCCGTCGAAGGGCGTGCCGTTCCAGATCCACTGATACTCACGTTCGAGATGCCACGAGGGAACGCCGGCGCGGGACGCGAGCACCTCGTCGGAGATCTTCCACGCCGCGGCGAAATCGCCGCGGCGCATGAAGGTGAACCAGTCGGACATGAACGCGGTGCCGTGTCATTCCGCGCGTCAGCGCGGAATGACACCATCGGGAGGTCCGCCCGTCGTCGTCGACGTATCGGTCGGCGGCTGCTCCTCCTGCTGCTCTTCCGTCGTGGTCGTCGGCGGCGGCGGTGCCGGATCGCGTGCGGGCGGCGGCGTGGGCGGCGGTGCGGACGTGCTGGTCTGGTCGTGGAACACGCCGCCGGTCAGCGTCGAATCGGGCGTGGTCATGCTGCCCGTGTCCGTCGGCGCGGCGGTATTGGTGATGATCGGATGACCGAACTCATCGTACATCTGCGTCACCGGCGGCGGCGCCGCGGACGCGCCATGCACTGCGCAAGGCTGCGTCGGTTCCGTTCCCTGCTTGAACGCCTCGCGCACGACGAGATTGCGCGGACAGCTCGCCGTCACGAGCCCGCCGCTCGTCTTGTCGACTTCCACGAACGAGACGCCGCCCGGCACCGGGAACTCTGCGTTCGGCTCATTGCGCGTGGCCGCGAGCATGTAGCGCGTCCACATCGGCACCGCGGCCTCGCCGCCGGACAAACCAGTCGGATCGTTGTCGTCGAAGCCGACCCACGTCAGCGCGAGCGTCTGCGGCGTGAAGCCGATGAACCATGCGTCGCGCTTGTCGTTCGTCGTACCGGTCTTGCCCGCGGCGATCTTGCGGAAGCCCATGCCGCGCGCGACCGCAGCGGTGCCGTTGTTCACAACCCCTTCCATGATGTGCGTGAGCAGATAGACGTCGCGCTGCGGGAACACCTGCACCGGATCGCCTTTCTCTTTACCTTCGAGCGCGCGGCCGCGATCGTCGGTGACGAAACGAATCGCATGCGGCGCTTTGCGCGCGCCCTGCCGCGCGATCGTCGAGTACGCCTCCGCCATCTCGATCGGAGGAATGCCCGCCGCGCCTAACAGAATGGCGGGATTGCCGTCTTCGAGCTCCGTCTGCACGCCGAGCGTGCGGGCGGTCTTGAGAATGGGATCGATGCCTGCTGCGAGTCCGATGCGCACCGACGCCGCGTTGAGCGACTGCTCGAGCGCGGAACGTACGGTCACGTTGCCGCGGTACTGCCCGTCGTAATTGCGCGGCGACCAGTCGGAAGACCAGCGGCGTTTGAGCACGAAGCGCGTGTCGCTCACCACCGTCGCAGGCGTGATGTTCTGATTCGAAAGACTCGGCTCGAACGCCGTCAGATAGACGAACGGTTTGAAGAGCGAGCCGACCAGACGCTTCGCACGCAGTGCGCGATTGAACTGGCTGCGGTCGTAATTGCGTCCGCCGATCAGTGCGCGAATTTCGCCGGTCGGAACGTCGACGTGAATGAGCGCTGCTTCGAGATGCGGATCGTGGCGGCGCAGACGTCCGCTGCTCTTCTCGATCGAGGCGAGGCTCGATTCCACCGCGCGCGTCGCGGCATCCTGCGCATCGAGATCGATGGCCGTGTAGATGCGCAGCCCCTGCCCTTTCACATCTTTCACGCCGTAGTCGGTCTCGAGCTCGTTGAGCACGCGATCGACGTAAAACGGAATGGAGGTGAGGCCGGTGCGGCGGCGGAACGGTTTGCGCGGCAGTTTCGCGGAACGCGCTTTTTCGAACTCCGCCTGGGTGATCTTCTTCTGATTGAGCATCAGCTGCAGCACCGTGTTGCGGCGCTTCATCGCGAGCTCGGGGTTGTTGAACGGCGAGATGTTGTTCGGGCTCCGGATCATCCCCGCCAGCAGCGCCGCCTCGGGCAGCGTGATCTCGGAGACCGGCTTGCCGAAGTAGAAGCGCGACGCCTCGCCGACGCCGAGGATGGAGATCGAACGATTGCGGCCGAGGTAGATGTCGTTGAGGTACGCCTCGAGGATTTCCTTCTTCGAATAGCGGGCGTCGAGGATGACCGCCATGAACGCTTCGATGATCTTGCGCTTGAACTTGCGCTCGCTGGTGAGGAAGTAGTTCTTCACCAGCTGCTGTGTCAGCGTCGACGCCCCCTCGGATACGCCGCCCGCGACCGCGTTGCGGAACACCGCGCGGAAGATGCCGAGCGGGTCGACGCCGGGGTGATGCCAGAAGCGCACATCCTCGGTCGCGATGACCGCGTCCTGCAGCACTTTCGGGATCTGCTGGAGCGTGACCGGACTGCGATTTTCGAGCTGCTCACTGAGAACGGAGGTGAGGAGTTCCGGTTCGAGTGCCGCTTTTTCCATCGGCCGCGCTTCGCGCAACGAGACGACCGAACCGATCTGCGTTCCCTGAATCGCGACGCGGATCTGCTGCGCGGGGTAGTCGCCGGTCGGATGCGTGAAGGCGCGCGTGTAGATGTCGACTGCGCCGTCGGCACGGGTGAAATCGCCCGGCGAGGCGAGCCGCTCGGCTTCGCGGTATCCGAGGCGGTCGAGCTTCTCGAGGAGATCATCGCCGCCCATCGGACGGCCGACCGTCAGCGGCGTGTAGTCGGCGTAGATCCGCGTCGGCAGGCGCAGACGGCGGACCTGGAAGCGTCCGATGGACTCGCGATAGACCCAGATTCCGCCGAGCAGCAGCAGGGCGAAAAAGGCCAGGGCGGTCCAGGAGATGACCCGGAAGACCGTGCGGCGCGTCGGGCGACGGCGCCGCCGCGGGGCGGCTTCGGCGGCAGGAGGAGGAGTATCGATCGGTGGCTGCGTCATTGCGGACTTCGGCCAGCGCGTGGTGCAACCGCGATGCCGTGGCCGCTACTGGGCGACCAGAGTCAGGTTCCGCCCACCGCCCGTGCCGTCGCGGCGGAAGGAGTGAAAGACCGAGCCTTCGCAGCGCGTGCAGAGCTCGGAATCGGAGATGCGCTCTGCCGCGAAGCCGCGGCCGTGGAGGATGTCGCGGGTGAAGGAGACGAGGTCGACGTGCGGCTTCTCGTGCGTGCGATCGACGTACTTGCCGTCGAACTGCTGCGCCACTTCCTCCCCCACTTCGAAGCAGCAGACGCGAATCGACGGTCCGAGGTAGGCGAAGGAGGTCGTTGCATCGAAGGCGGTGTCGCGCGTGACCGCGTCGATGGTGCCGGCGGTGATCTGCTGCACGGCACCGCGCCAGCCGGAATGCGCGTTGGCGATCACGGCATGCGTGGGATCGATGAGCGTGACCGGAAGGCAGTCGGCGATCTTGATGGCCAGCGCGACGTTGCGCTCGCTGGTCCAGAGCGCGTCGCACGAGTCGCACTCGCGCCAGTTCGTCTCACGGGTGGCGCGGGTGACGGTGGCGCCGTGCACCTGCGTGCAGCTCGTGAGCGTCGCATCGATGCCGAAGCGCTCGCGCACGGCGCCGGTCAGTTGTCCCGCGAATTCATTGGACAGACGCCCCGGAAAATCACGCGTGGTGCAGAAAAGCGCGAAGCCTTCCGGCACGCGGGGAGGAACGGCGATGTGTCCGATGGTCGAGGTTTCGATGCGCCACATTGGCGGAATGATGACAGACACGTCCCGGTTCCACGAGCGGTCATTACTTACCTACTGCACTCTTTGCGTCAATCCACCCATCCCAACCCCATGGACGGTCTCTTGAAAAAATTTCAGTTCTCTCTTGCTGCAGCACTTCTCACTCTCCTCGCCGCAACGAACGCGTCGGCTTGCATCACGTACCAGAACGCGTTTTCGACCTCGTTCCGCAACGCGGTGAACGTCGACCTCAACGACTACGGACGCATTCACCATGATGCGGACGATCCGAATTGCGCGCAGGCGGCGATGTATTCGCTCACCTCGAAGCTCGACAACCACCTGAACGCGAACTCCACCACCTTCACGCACTGGCTCGACGGATTTCTCGTCGCCGAGATCTACGCTTCCGCAATGCGCATCGGCGCGAACGGCTGGGCGAGCAAAGACCTCGATGATCAGCTCGTGCGTCTCGCATCGCGCTTCACGCCCAACGCCTCAACCGACCAGCCATCCGGCCCGTGCGGCGGGAACGCGTTCAACACCTGCATGGACGATCTGATGTCGACTGCATCCGCGTATGCGTGGATGGCAGCCTACATGTCGCGCCGTCCGAACCGATTCACGCCGCAGCAGGTAAGCGACACGATCGGCTACTCGAAGTCTTATCTCGCGAAGGCACTGCGGCCGGTGTCGGCAACGGAGCCGGATGCCGGAGTCTGTCTGCGCGATATCCCGGACAACGGGAACTACTCGACGCTCTGTACGGGAACGCTCGCGGAGCTCAAGCTCGGCACGGCCGAGACGTTCACGGTCAATGCGAATCAGCGCGAGATTCATTACGGCTTCGGCCTCATGACCAGCGTCGCGTCGGCGGTGCTCGGCCTCGAAGTCGCGGGGAGTCCCTACGCATTCGATGCGAACAGCGAGGTGGTGATTGCAAAGGCGCTGATGGAAGAGGCGCAGCGTCACATCGACGCTTCGACGCGCGAATACAAAGATGATTGCGTGAAACGGGTCTCCGACTCGAGCGGCGTCTGGTACACGACCACCGGATGCGGCGAGGGCGCGACCGGCTACAAGCCCGACATGATCGCGCTTAAAGCGTTCTACGACACACGTCTCGGCGGCATTCCGAATGCCGGCAATTACACCTCGAACAACTTCAACCCCGGCCTTTTCTCGCTGCAGACGAACGACAACGGCCACTTCTCGTACGGCCGCTTCGAAACGTACGGCATCGAGGCGTTCGACTGGTACATGAACGCGCGCACCTTCATGCCCGGCGACGCCTTCAATCCGAACGGCGCGGTGACGATCAGCTCCACTGGTCTTGCGACGGGCTGGGTGTGCGATGCCGACATGCCGGGCGGACGCATCCTGGTGGACTTTTATGCCGGATCGGCGTTCTCGGCCACAGCAACGGCGAGCGCCACCGACTATGGCCATGCCTGCGGCACGAACGGCGGTTACGCCCGCAGTTTCTCGCTGCAACTCAACACGAACACGAAAGGCCTGCCGATCACGGCCTACGGTCTCGACTACACCTGGTACGGCGCTACCGCGCTCTCCTGCACTTCCTGCTCGTGGTAGCTTGTTGAATCGTCCGGCGGGCACGTGCATGCACGTG
>JALYOB010000737.1 GCA_030857085.1 Acidobacteriota bacterium
GTCGCTGGCTGGCTCGCCCTGCCGCTGAAACTTCGTGACGAACACCGCGTCCACACCTTCCACCGCGGCCGCAGCCGCGACGACGGCGCTGAGCACGACCGGCTGTCCGAACGTGAAGCGATCGGGATGAAAGAATCCCGGAGTTCCGTCACGGCGCAATCCCGCAGTGAAGACTTCCCGTAATGCCTGCAGGACGTCTCCCCGGAAGTGTCCCCCGGCGACGCAGATGGTCATCGCAATGTCGATCGAGACGAAGCGCGGCTTGTCGACTTCGAGGTCGCGGCCGACCACGCGGTAGTTTTCGAGGTAGTGGCGAATCTCGCCGCGGAACGCGTCATCGACGGCGACGCCGCCGCGGCGATCGATCGTGTCGAAGACCGTGTACCAGCTGCCGGTCCAGCGGAACGTCGCCGCCGCACGGTCGATGTCCGCGCGCCGCTGCGTCACCTCCGCGTAATCGGCTTCGGTGACCGCGCGCTGCTGCACGCGAAACGCCGCGGGCGCCGACTGGCGGGCATGTTCGAGCGACTCCGGATCGATGCCGCCGGTCGCGGCGATGTAATTCGTCGCCCACGCCGCGCCCGAGTCGCTGGTGACGATGTGCGCGATTGCTTCCGCGCCGATCTTCCCGCCGATCCCGTTGCCGACGCGATATGTCGCCGCGAACTCGGTGCCTGCGACCGGACGCTCGCCATATTCGTCATCGCCGAAACGCAACGTGGCGATGCCGTCGTCTTCGACATCCGCGACGAAGTGTCGATCGGCGGGATTGCTTTCAAAGAGATCGCGGCGCACGTCCCACTCGCGCTGCTGTTTGTTGAGCTCCGTCACCGTGACCACCGGCATCACGCTCGCCATCTCCCACCGCATCGCCGCGCGCGCCGATCGCGCGGCGTCGTACGGCGCCTGAAACGTGAGCGGCCCTGCCGCCAGGCGTGGACGAAAACGCGGCAGCACTGCGACAGGCTCGCTGCGATCGCACGCGCCGTTGCTCGTCGCCGGCAACTCCAGCGCCGGCGCGGGCACGGTGCCGATGCCCTGCACGAGCGACTCGCCATGATCGGCAACGACGATGTTTCCCTGCGCGATGCTGACTTTCGGCAGATAGACGTCTTTGTGGCGGCGATCCGTGCGCGCGGAAACGCACAGCGGAAAATCGAGCGCGTCTTCTTCGTGCCAGACGATGTTGCTGATGTCTGTTCCGGTGAGCGTGTCCTGATCGAGCGAGGCATCTTCGATCAATCGCACCACCTGCCGATGCGACGGATCCGCATCCTCGGCCGCACCGGTGCGCGGGCCGGCCATCTCGCGGAACAGCACGAGATCGCCCTTCTTCAGATTCGCGTAGTGTCCCTTGAGCGTCGCCGTCGTCGCGCCGCGGGGCAGACAGCATTCCTGCGAGCCCCACGTGTACAGCTCCATCTCGTTGACGTCCGGATAGAGCGTCGCGTCGTGCATGGTCTCGAAGACGAGCGGCCCTTTTTCGTACGCTTCCTTCTGCGCATCGCTGCCCGGCACGAGCTGCGTCTTCACTCCTTCGAGGCACGTGTAGAGCTGCGTCTGTCTGTGAAGGCTGACCACGCCGGTCGCATGCACGTGCACGAAGCAGCGCGCGTTCGAGCCGTCGTGCAGGACGTAGTCGACGAGCCGCGCATGTCGTCTCACCGATGTCCGCAATCGCGCCGTATCGAGATACGCCTCGGTCGCGACGGCATCCTGGCGGTAGCTGAGGTGGTCGGCGACATACGCGAGCATCTCCACCAGCGTGACGCCGAGGTCGGCGGCGCCGCGATCGCGCCAGCGGGGGACCAGCAGCGAGATGCGATCGAGCATCAGCCGCCGGAAGGTGGAGAAGTCTTTGGCCAGATAGTCGATGCGCGGCGCCTCGACAACCGGCTCGGGACACGAGTCGTCGCCTTTGCAATCGACGTCTGCCGCGCATTCGACTTTGAACGAGAACTCGATCGACGAAAGCGGCGGATCGAGCGAGGGATGGGGCACGTGCGTCCCCCCCTTCACGATGCGCAGCGTGTACGGCGAGTAGTCGCCGCGTGCAGTGGTGTGCACGACCAGCACTTCTTCGCCTTTGATGGTCTGTACCGTCACGTCATCGGCGACGATGCCGGTGACGCGCTCGCCTCCTTCGATGAGCACGTTCTGCTTCGTCAGCGCCGGCGCGGGTTGATTGACGAAATGCACGAGCAGGATGCGCTGGCGTTCGGCGGGGTTCGGCGCGTCGTGATCGACGACTTCGAGATAGTCGATGCCGTTGACCGTCGCCTGCGCCGCGACGAGCTCGCGCCTCCGGTCATCACAGCAGCGGTAGATGCCCGTGCTGCTCATGCCGCACCTCGGCGGCTGAAGTGCGCGAGCCGCTCCTGCTGGTTGCGCGTGACCACGTAGGCCACCTCGACGTCGAG
>JALYOB010000282.1 GCA_030857085.1 Acidobacteriota bacterium
GTCGAGGGATCCCCTGCCGATGGAACGACTCACGCTCCGTAGGCAGGGGATCCCTCGACTTCGCTCGGGATGACACGCTCGCGCACCAGCGCACTACCTCGCGCCGCTCATCGCCGGCGCATAGTCGCCTAACAACCTGCGATTCCAATACGCCCCCGTCCTCGCCCGTTCTTCACGCGTCGTGAACCAGTACTGCCACAACACCGCCCGCACCGCGCGCGGAGGTGAGTTGCCGAATGGATTGCCGGCGAACAGGCGCAGGACGTCGCGGTCGTTTTCGAGCAGGCGTTGTTCGACGCTCATCACCCACGGGTCGCTCGACACTGAGCCTAACGAGGCGAACCAGAGATTCCAGTCGAAGCGGGGTTGATAAGGAGCGAAGAAACCCGGCGCGCGATGCGGGTCCTGCGGCTTGTATCGAAACGGATAGGCAACCCACGTCTTGCCGTCGCGCGTTCCCTGAAATTCGATCTCGTACCGCGCGCGCGTCATTACCGCGAACAGGCCGTAATTGTTGACGATGCGATACGGCGCAACCATCTGCGCGGGCGGCGAGGCCGGCGCGAGAAAAATCAGGATGCTCATGATGAACACGAATGGCAGTGCGAACAGCTGCGCGCGATTCGGTTGCCGTTCGATGGCAGGTGGCGGCTGGCGGTCTTCGAGCAGCAGTACGCCTAACGCGAGTACGAGGTAATTGAGGAACGCGTAATTGGCGGTGATGATGATCCCGATCTGCAGCGGCGTCACGATAGCGAACGTCATGATGCGCATCCGCCGTGGACCGAACAGCATCAGCACGACGAACAGCTCGATGATCAGCGTCGCCGCCGCAGTGAACGCGTGAAACCCGTGCGGCAACTGCTGCACGTGCCATCCCAGCCATGTCGGCAATGGACCGTTCTCGTAGTACTTGTCCATTGCAGTGAGATTCCGCCACTGCTCTTCGCCGCTCATGATCTTCACGAGCCCTGATTGAAAGTAGATACGGAACCACTCCCACTGCAGCAGAAACACGGCCGCGCGCGTCGGCGGATCGTGCGCACCGAGCGCGGGACGAATGCCGCGCGGCGCGAGAAAAATCGAAAGCAATGCCGCCTCGAGCAGCATGCCGTCGCTCTGATATCCGGAAAAATCCTGCGCCGCGGAAACGAACGAGAGAAAGCAGATCGCCGCGACGGCGATGGAGACGCGCGGCCAGAGATTGAACGTGATCGCGAGCGAAGCGGCGATGCCGATCGCCACCAGCATCGTGAGCGCCGCATGCGACGCGCTGATCCACAACACGGACGGAATCAGCCAGTACGCCTTCGCGCCGATCACCTGCTTCGCGTAAACGAGATAGTCGCGCGCCGGCAGAATGCCCGTCGGTCCAATGAGCCCATGGATCTGAAACCAGAGCGCATAAAAGGCGGAGAAGAAAATCAGGCCCAGCGCGCGTAGCCAGAGCCAGCGCGCACGCAGAAACGGGACAGGATCCGCGAACCACTGCAGCGTGAATGGGCGAGGAGCGTCGGTGAATTCTTCGAACATGGATCGATCAGTGGCGAGTGGCAAGTAACGAGTCGCGAGTAGCAAGTTGCCAGCGCCTCTTCGTCCAGGCGATCCCGCCCTGGCAACGCGCCACACGCCACTCGCTCCTCGCAGTCACGTTCCAACCCGCCCGCGCGATCCGTGCCACAATGCGCCATGCCACAAGACAATCTGCTCGACCGGCTCGCCACGAACATCCGCACCCTTCGACGGACCCGCGGCATCACGCGCGAACAACTCGCCGCGACTGCCGAGGTCGATCCGCAGATGATCAAACGAATCGAGAATGGGCGCGCGAATCCTGCGCTCGTCACACTCTCGCGGCTTGCGTCGGCGCTGATGATCTCGCTCTCGCTGATGCTCAGCGGAGAAGTCAAAGCAGAAACGACGCTGGTGACGAACAGCACCGCCGCCGAGCCGTTCGAAGCAGACACCGTCGGCGAGACGATCACGTCCCTGCGCAAGAACCGGCAGCTCTCGCGCCGCGCGCTGGCGCGGCTCGCCGACGTCCGCGCGCTGACGCTCAGCCGCTATGAAGCCGCGACCACCGACGCGCGCATCCTCGCCGTCGAGCCGATCGCACGTGCGTTAGGCATCACTGCCGACGACTTCATCCGCGCGATCGAATTGCGCCAGCGCCAGAGCGAGCGCACCCGCCGCGGATGGCATTCTCCGTTTGCCGGCGTGCAATGCCGCCTCGTCACCTCCGGCGCGCAATCGCAACTGTGGGAGTGGCGCCTCGGACCCGGCGCGACGTTCGCCGAAGAGCCGCCCATCGGCGTCAGCGAAGAAATGGCCACTGCCATTCGCGGCGAAGTCAGTGTCGAAGCAGGGGAGGAGACGTTCCGCCTGCATCGTGGCGGAAGCGCCCTCCTGCCGCACGCTGCATCGCGCCGTTTCGTGAACAATGGCGCCTCCACTGCCCGCCTTTTTCGCTACCAGGTCACAAAGTGAATCGCAGGGTTTTTATTAACCCTTGACGGTTTTTTCACGGATTGACCCATGTGCATCTGCACGTGGGTCAGCCCCTCTTCACAAGGGTCAGTCACTGATCCTGTTCTTTCTCCCGCCTTCTCCTGTTTTCAACGACTTACGCGTTCTGCGTGAATGTTGGCAGCGTTGCAGTGAATGTCGGCAACGCTCAGAAGAGCAAGGACAGGAGAAAGGACCCCAAATGATCAAAAAAGTACTCGTCGTGATGTTTGCCCTTGGGCTCGCGACCGCTGCGTTTGCGCAGGGTCGTGCGAAAGACCTCAACACCGGCCATATCCATCCGATCGCCACCAACGCCAACGTCGACTTCCATGCTGGTGGTGCTGGAGGCGCGGGCAATCTGGTCGATCACGGCGGCGAAGTGATGACCAACGCGAAGGTCGTCTACATCTTCTGGGGCTGGCCTGCATCGACGACGGACAACTACGTCAACGAAGTGATCTCGTTCCGCGATGACCCGAACGGCATGATGAAGCACATCGGCATGCTGAGCCAGTACCGCAGCACGGGCTCGACGGGCCTCAAGGGTACGCAGCCGGACGTCTTCGACGCGGTTCCGCCGCCGAGCACGAAGGTCACCGACGCGATGGTCATGGCGAAAGTCGCCTCCTCCTGTGCCGCACTCACCGGCGGCTGCCGCACGGACACGATCTACGAAGTCTTCATCCCCTCGGGTTACTACTCCGATGACGGCACCGGCGCGCAGTCGTGCGGCGGTACGAACCTTCAGTACTGCGCCTATCACGGCAACGGCGACGGCACGAACCTGGCCGTCAGCCTCAAGTACTCGATCCAGCCGTATCCGAGCTGCTCGGGCTGCCACGGCCTCGCCGGCTGGACGGCCGCGCAGGACGAAGAGCACTTCATCGTGCACGAGACGCGCGAAGCGATGACCGATGCGCGCCTCAATGCGTGGTGGGACTCGGCCGGCTACGAAGCCGACGACAAGTGCGCCTGGGGCACGAACCTGAAGTTCCTCTTCTCGGAAGTCAGCGGTTCGCACACCTACGGCTATCAGATGGAGTACTCGAACGCGGCGCGCGCCTGCGTGAAGTAATCGCAGAGCAAACCGATGCAAAACGAAAAACCCCGGCGCGAGCCGGGGTTTTTCATTTACTGCTGGCGTGACCAGTATTCGGTGATGTCGAAGTAGACCGTCTTCTTCTCACCATTCGCGAGCTCGATCTTGACGACGTTGTAGCGCCGTCCTTCCGCCGAGCCCGTGCCGCCGCCTAACCGGCGAAAGCGGCCATAGCGACTGAAAATCCACTGATTTTCGAACAACTCGCCGCCGTCGGTGACGTCGGCAGGGACGGAGATCGCGGTCTGCGTCGAGTCGCCCGCGTGATCGACGAGCTCCTCCGCGCTTGCAGGCGGAGTCGCTGTCTGCGTCTGTTGCGGAGCGGCTGGAGCAGGTGCGGCGGCAGGTGTTTGCGCGACCGGCGTTGCGGTGCGGCAGGCGGCGAGAGCGGCCAGGAAAAGTGCAGCTCGTTTCACATTCGATCCGAACGGCGGACGCGGGCGTGCAATTTCTCCGGAACGTGACGCATTCAACGAGAAGCGGACTTGCGTCACACGACGGGGATGCCGCATGCTTTCTGACCGAGCCGATGGGAGTCTTCGCTCACATGCCGTCGAAGCGCCGCATCTCCGGCGCAATCGCTTTCGCGCTGATGATCCTCAGCGCGATCGGAGCGTTCCATCACCATCGCCTCGATGATTCCTCGCACGCGCCGCAGTTCGCGGTGGCAACCGAAGGCGAGAGCGCACGCAACATTGACTGCGTCGTCTGCCGCGCGCTCGAAGCCGCTCCTGCGGTCGAGGCACAACGCGCGACGCCGCACCTCGTCGTCACGCACGACGTCGTTGCCGCGATCGCGCCGTCCGTACGCGCGTCCGCCTTTGTCCCCGCGTCTCCTCGCGCACCTCCCGTCGCGCACGCGTAACGCGTTCCCCGCACGTTCGCCCCGCGCCGCAACAGGCGGCGTTCCGCATTTGGGAGTCGTGAATGAACAGAACCATTGTCTCGGTCCTGCTGGCGCTGAGTCTTGCGGCCGCACCACTGAGCGCACAACAAACGCCCGAGGAGCGTTTGCGCAATCTCGAACAGCGTCTCGATCAACTGCAGCGCGAGAACGAAGCGCTACGCGCCGAGATCGACGCGCTCCGCCGCGACCTCGGCACTCCGGCCGCGACGACCACCGACGCCGCGCCGGAAGAAGATCTGACGAAGATCGACGTCGCGCCTGCGCCTGCTGCACCCGCGACTGCGGCTGCCGAAACTCCGGCCGTGCAACCCGCTCCAGCTCCGGCAGAAACAACACCCGAGCCGCAGATTGACGTCGTCCAGAACGCACCCAATCCCGGCGCGAGCAAAGTCTTCAATCCCGACATCTCCGTCATCGGCAATTTCATCGGCAAGGCAGGGCAGCAGAACCCGTTCGAGCCGCGTCAGTCAGCCAGCCTCGAAGAATCGGAGATCTCATTCCAGGCCTTCGTCGATCCGTATGCAGAGGCGAAATTCTTCGTCGCTGTCGGGCCGGAGGGAGCGGAGGTCGAAGAGGGCTACATCAACTTCATCGCCCTGCCGCACGACTTCGTCGCGCGCGTCGGCAAGCTGAAGGCGGCATTCGGCAAGGTGAATCTGATGCACACGCATCTGCGGCCCTGGGTCGACACGCCGCTTGTCCTGCACAACTTCTTCGGCGATGAAGGTCTGAGCGATTCCGGCCTCTCGGTCAGCCGCATCATTCCGAATCGCGCGAATCTTTTTCTCGAGGCCACCGGCGAGATTTACAGCGGGAATGCCGAGGGTGTGTTCGAGGCGCAGAACGACAACGACCTGTTTTATCTCGGACATCTCAAAGCGTTTCACGACCTCAATGAGCGCTCGAATCTCGAGCTCGGAACCAGCTATGCGCGCGGCACTGTGCCGGAGGTTGGCGGCACGAACGAATTCCTCGGCGTGGATGTGACGTATCGCTACAAGCCGCTCGAGCGTGCGATTTACCGCTCGTTCATCAGCCGCACGGAGCTCATTGCCAACCGGCGTGAAGGAGCAGGGGAGCGCGCCGTCGGCTTCTATACCTCCGCCGATTATCAGTTCGCGCAACGCTGGTTTGCCGGCGTGCGTCTCGACCGCGCCGATCATCCCGACGATCCGAATCTCACCGATCGCGGCGCGGCGCTCACCCTCACGTTCTGGCCGTCCGAATTCAGCCAGCTCCGCGCACAGGCGCGGCGCGTCCGCTATGGCAACGGCCCCACGGTGAACGAACTGCTCCTGCAGGTGCAGTTCGCCATTGGCGCTCACGGCGCCCACACGTTCTAAGGAGCAAGACCACGATGAAACGAATTTCGATTCTCACTGCAATCCTGCTGACTCTGACCGGCAGTGCATTCGCGCAGCAGAAACTCAATGTCGTCACCACGACTCAGGATCTCGCGTCATTGACCCGCGAAGTGGGCGGCGACCGCGTCGACGTCACTGCCATTGCGAAGGGTTATCAGGACCCCCACTTTGTCGAGTCGAAGCCGAGTTTCCTCCTGTTGCTGCGCAAAGCCGACCTTCTCGAAGTGGTCGGCCTCGAACTCGAAGTGGGCTGGCTGCCGCCTCTCCTCGCACAAAGCCGCAACAACAACATTCGTCCGGGAGGGCCGGGATATCTCGACG
>JALYOB010000283.1 GCA_030857085.1 Acidobacteriota bacterium
ATCCCGAGCGCACCGATCTCCGTCTCGGCACTGTCGCGAGTCTTGTGCAGTGGTCCGCAGGCGCGGTATCCGTCGAATGCCGTTCGCTCGTCACGCAGCACACCGAGCGCGTGCGCGCATCCGCGCTCATCGTCACCATTCCGATCGGCGTCTGGAAAGCGCCGCAGGATCAGGAAGGAGCGATCCGTTTCGATCCGCCGTTGCGCGAAAAAGAAAACGCGCTCGCGCACATCGAAGCAGGACATGTGGTGAAGATCGCCATCCGCTTTCGCGAGCGCTTCTGGGACTCGAAAGAATTCGCGACCACGCCGCCGCTCAATTTCCTTCATACGGACGACCGCTTCATGCCGACCTGGTGGACGTCCGCGCCGGTACGCTCGCCGATCCTCATCGGCTGGGCCGGCGGCACCGCGGCAGACACGCTGCTCGCCGAAGGCAGCGACGCGATCACCGGCCGCGCGCTCAACTCTATGGCCAAAGCATGGGGCATCGCGCGCAAGCGGCTCGATGCGCTGCTCGTGGCCACGTTCACCCACGACTGGCAACGCGATCCCTTCAGCCGCTGCGCCTACTCGTACGCCGCTGTCGGCGGACAGAACGCAGCGTCGACGCTCGCAAAACCAATCCGCAAAACGCTCTTTTTCGCTGGCGAGGCGACCAGCTCTGATCAGACGGGAACCGTCGCCGGAGCATTGGAGAGCGGCATCCGCGCGGCTCGCGAAGTGCTCCGTTGAGCGGATAAGTCTTGCCTTTTATGGCGATGCCTCATAAGTTGCATGGCATCTCACCATCGCCGAGGGCCAATGATGCGTAAACGCCTGCACCTTTTTCTCCTCCTCGTCGTCTTCTCGCTGCCGATGTCCGGACGCGTGCTCTCGTATGCGCCTTACACGAGCCGGATCGCGAGTCCGGCCAGGCACGAGCGCACCACGCGCCACTTCCTCCTCCTCGAGGCAGGCAGCGCGATCTCGCCGGAGCGGCAACTGGTGCTGTACGACAGCAGCGGCGCCGAGGAGCCGCGGGTCGTGTTTCCGGAGAACGGAGGCATGGCGAACATCGTCGCCGCCGCGCTTTACGAACCGCCATCGAGCCTCGGCGTGCCGCTCGATCTGCCGCCGGTCCTGCTGGTGATGATCTTTCGGGACAGCGTGATGCAGACGCTCTTCAGCAAAGACGCAGGCGCGCACTGGAACGAAGTGCAGGTGCTGCGCGGCCGCACCGTCACCACCGTCGGTTTCTTCACCGATTCCGGCGGACCGTGGACCGGCGGGCTGCAGCACGACATCTACATCGGCAGCCAGAGCACGCCGTTCGTGCTCAACGTGCGCGACGCCGAAACGAGCTACGTCGTCGCGGTCTCGAACACTGGCGTCGGGCGCGTCGTCTACAGCAGCGGATCGCTGACGCAGATCGTCGGTCAGAACAAAGACGCAAGCCGGGTCCTGGTGTGGGAGGCCCGAAGAGGCATGGCCGTTCCGACGAACGTGCTCATGATCGATACGGTCACCGGCGCGATCTCCGACGTCGCACGGAACCTCTGGGAACATACCGGTGTCACGGGCTGGATTGCAGACGACCGAAGCGCGTATCTCAACCTCTCGCGCGCCGACGGGCAGTTTCTTTACCGGTCGACGTATCGCTCGGTGCCTCCCCTCGGCCCGGTGCTCACGCTCGTCCCGGTCGCCGGAACCCGCGGCGTCACGCCGCCTGATCCGACGCTGCCGCCGTCGACCACACGCACCGGCCTTTTCTTCTTCGCGGTCCCAATGAGCGACTTCAACGGCGCGTGGATGGTGCAGCGCGCGCCCGGCCAGCCCACCGACCTATTGCGCTACACACCCGGGCGCGGTCTCGAGGCGATGGGGCAGGACATCAGCGGACCGGAGATCGAAGCGCTGATCCCGAACCGCAACGACACCGCCGTGCTTCTGCAGGTGCATCGCGACCGCGCCACAGTCGAGACGATGCTCGTCGATCCGGCGATTGCGATCTGGCGCGTCGGCGAGCCGATGCCGCGGCAATACGACGAGCTGTATCTGAACGAAATGCCCGACAAAGGATTCGTGCACGTCGACGTCGACGCGATCGCGGGCGGTGAGCCGTTCGTGTTCAGCTCGGGCATCGAATTCCGGAGCATGGAGGGTCCCATTTCGTCACCGATCGGCGGCGGCGCCGACGTCTCGCAGGAGTGGGGCGTCGTCCGCGCGTCGCTGCGCCAGCGCCTGATTCTGCCGGGCGTCGCGCGTCTGCAAGGCGCATTCGATTCGCAGTGGCGCACCGACGTCACGATTTACAACCCGCTCGACGCCGCACAGAAAGTCGACATTCTCTACTTCCCTCTCGGCGAAACGGAGTCGCGCACCACCAGCATCACGCTGCAGGCGGGCGAGATTCGCCTCGTCGCCGACGCGCTGCACGCGCTGTTTGCAGTTGAAAACGGCGGCGGCGCGCTGCACTTCGTTCCGCAGGAAGGCGTGAACGTCGTCGGCCGCACGTACAGCCGCAAAGGCGAGGGAACGTTCGGCTTCGGCATGGTCGCGATCGATGCGTTCAATGCAGCCGGACCGCGGTTTCCTGTCTCGTTTGCGGGCGCGTTTCCGGGCGAGAACTTCCGCACGAATATCCTTCTCACCGACACCACCGGCCGCGGCACCGAGGCGCAGTTGCGCGCCTATGGCGCGAGCGGTCCGATCGGGACGGAGATCGCGACGATCGGCGCACCGCGCGGAGGGATCTTTCAGGCGAACGGCATCAAGAGCTCGCTGAATCTGCTGGCGAATGATGCGGGCGCGCTGGTCGTGCAGCCGACGCGCGGCAATGCGATCGCGACCGTCGTCGCGATCGACAATCGCACGAACGATCCGACGTACTTTCCGCCCGATCTTGCGGGACCGGCGCAGCGCACGATTCCGGTGGTGGGTCATCTCGACGGTGCGAACGGCGCGCATTTCCGCAGCGATCTCTATCTCTACAATGCCGCGTCGCAATCGCAGAACGTCTACGTCTCGATCCGCCGATGGGACAACGGCGCGGTCACGCCGCGCGTGCTGAGGCTCCTGCCACACGAGGCGCGCGTGATTCCGGACGTACTGCAGACGCGCTTCGCGACCGACGGTCTCGCGGCGCTCGCCTATGCATCGGACCTGGCCGACAGCGTGCGCGTGACGTCGCGGACGTACACCGTCGATGCGAGCGGCGCGACGTACGGTTCGCTCATCCCGCCGCTCAACAACTTCCAGATCGGTGCGAGCGGCGACCGTCTCGAAATCCTCGGCGCCATCGCCGGATCGGGCTTCCGGACGAACATCGGCCTGGTGGAGCTGGCGCCGTTCCTCAGGACCGCTTCGACCGTGCGCATCCGCCTGCTCGACGAGCAGCGGCGCGAGATCGACGCGATGAACGTCGAGGTGCCGTCCGGCCGCGGGTTGCAGCTCAATGACGTCTTCCGCGGCCGCGGCATCGCCACGCCGCAGTCAGGTCTGATCGTGGTGGAAGTGCTGCAGGGCACGCGCGTCGCCGCCTACGCGACGATGACCGACAACGTGACGAACGACACCGCCTACTTCGGCGCGCAACTCGGCGCGAAGTAACGCTGTATCTTGCGCACGCATGAACGGTGCGCTGCAACGAATCGAGGAGGCGACGGCGCTGTGGCAACACGGCGCTGCCGCCCCTGTTTTCGCATCGCCGCTGCCGCCGTTTCATCCGCTCTCGATTCTTGCGGCGGTGCTGCACGTTCCGCTGCCGCCGGCGCTGTTGATCGCGATCGGCGCGATCACAGTCCTCGTTGCCGCGCGTCGTCTCGTGACGCAGGTCTCCACACGCAACTGGATCGTGCTGACGATCGTGGCCACGCTGGCGATTCTCGGCTGCTCGCCCATCGCTGCGCCGTTCGTGATTGCGCTGCCGCTGGCGCTCGCATCGCGCGAAGAGCGGACGACGATGGCCGTTGCGTCGTCGCTGCTCATCGCGGCGCTGCTTTCGCTGTTCTGGTGGTGGCCCGCGCTCGAAGCACGACACTCGCCGGCGCGCACGCACACGTCGCGCGGCTCGTGGCATTTCGTTGCGGCAGCGCAGACCGGTGGGAACGTCGATCACATCCCTGGGAAGACGTCCGCTCAGGCGAACGGCTTCTTCGATGCGGCGTTGCGCGGCGAACGGATCGCGATGCACGGTGGACGGATCGACGTCGTTGCGCATCGGAGGATTCGCGTGACGAGTGACGGGTGGAATCTCGTCGCGACACCCATGCCGTGGTGGCCGGGCTGGCGCGTCTATCAGTCGACGCGCGATCGCCTCCCGCCCGTGCGCGTCGAGCGCGAGTTCGTGGGCGTGTTCGTGCCGCCCGGCAGCAGCGAAATCGAGTTCCGCTATCGCCCCGAGACGTTCGATCGCAGCCTGCGCATTTCTGCATTCGGTCTGCTGCTGTTCGCCGTGACCGCGATCTGGCCCTGGTATCTCCGCATCGGCGACGCCGCTCGCGCCATCACACGCATCCCGCACCTCGACCGCATCGCCACGTTCGCGGCACTGATCGCGTACGCAATCGTTCTCTTCACTCACCGCTCCACCACCGCCGGCGGCGCCGATTCCTCCGGCTACCTCAATGAAGCGCGCCTCTTTCGCCGCGGCGCAGTTGTGGTGCCGCTCGACATGCCGCGCGCGCTCGCACTGCCGTCGTCCTTCGACCTCGCGTTCATCCCCCTCGGATTCGTGCACGGCACAGCGCCCGGCACGATGGTGCCGAGCTATCCGCCCGGTCTGCCGTTGCACATGGCGCTCTTCTCGATCTTCGGCGAACGCGCGGCGTACCTCCTCGGGCCGCTCTCCGCACTCGCCTGCGCGTGGCTCCTGTATCTGCTCGCGCGCGAGCTCGCCGTCGCGCGCGGCTGGGCCGTGATTGCGGCGATGAGTCTTGCGTTTTCAGCGGTGCTCATCTTCATGGCCGTGCAACCGATGAGCGATGTGCTTGCGACCGCGTGGGCGATCGCCACGATCCTCTTCGCATTGCGAGGACGAACGCATGTTGCGTACGCGCTCGCGGCCGGCGCCGCATTCGGAATGGGCGTGCTCGTGCGGCCGACGCACATCCTGCTCGCGCCCGCGGTGCTCGTGCTGCTCGCGCCGCAGTGGCGTGCGCTGATCGCCTTCGCGATCGGAGGCGCGCCGTTCGCCGCGTTTCAGGCGCTCTTCGCGCAGAAGCTGTATGGCAGTCCATTCGCGAGCGGCTACGGCCGCATCACCGACGCGCTCTCGCTGGCGAACGTACCGGTGCGCTTCACGCACTACTCGCTCGCGTTGATGCTGTTTCTGACGCCGCTCCTTTTTCCGCTCGCGCTCTTCACGTCGCGCGTGCGCTGGACCGCGCTGCGCAATCGCATCGCGCTCGTACTCTGGTTTGCCGCCTTCTTCGCGTTCTATTGCGCATACGAGTCGTACGAGACGTGGTGGTACACGCGTTTTCTTCTGCCCGCGATTCCCGCGCTCGTGTTGCTCGCGTGCGGCGCGGCGCAGCGTTGGAAGCGTTCCGCTCTGATTGCGTGCGCCGTGTTGCTGTTCGAGCTCGGCGCGGCGTGGCAGCTGAAGGTGCTCACGATTGCCGACGGCGAACGCGTGTACGAGCTCGCAGCGCGCGCGGCCGGGCAGCAGACGAATCCGCGCGATCTCATCGTGGCGATGCAGCACAGCGGCGCGCTCTACTTCTACACGCACCGGCTCGCATTGCGTTGGGATCAACTGACGCCCGAGCAATTCGCGATCGTTCGCGCGCGCGCGGCGGAGCAGCAGCGCAACATCTATGCGCTCGTCTGGCCGTTCGAACTGGCCGAGCTCCGCCGCCGCACACCAGGCGCGTGGCGCGAGGTCGCGCACATTCGCGAAGTCACATTGATGCGGCTGGAATGACTTCGGGCGCGGTGAGCATCCGCTCGACTTCATCCAGCGAAGTGGGGTGACTGAAGAAGAACCCCTGCAGCTCGCGGCAGCCCGCATCGCGCAGGAAATCGAGCTGCTCGCGCCGCTCGACTCCTTCTGCAATCACGCGCAATCCGAGGCCGTTGGCGAGCTGGATGACCGAGCTGACGATCGCGGCGTCTTCGAATTTGTCGGGCAGATCGAGCACGAAGCCTTTGTCGATCTTGAGCGCGTCGATCGGAAAACGCTTGAGGTAACTGAGCGACGAATAGCCGGTGCCGAAG
>JALYOB010000035.1 GCA_030857085.1 Acidobacteriota bacterium
CACCGACGGAAAAGAAGACGTGCGCGGCATCAAAGATCCGGTGCCGATCCTCTCGAACGTCACTCTCGCGGGCGACACGTTCATTCATTTCGTGTCGATGGGCGAGCACGAGCCGCAGCTTGATGAGTTCGCACGTGCCACGCCGAAGACTCGCGTGCTGAAGGCGCCGACGCCTGAGGCCATTCGCGAGGTGGCCGAAAAGATCCGAACGATCATCACGGCGCCGAAGCCGGTTACGAAGCCGGCCGTCATCAGCATCACACCGAAGACCCTCGACTTCACGCAGCTCGAGCTCGGCGCGACATCCGCGGAAAAAGAGCTGACCATCACCTCCGACAAGCCAGCCACCGTTGCGGTCCGCGTCGAAGCACCGGCAGGCCTCACGGTCGCGCCGATCGGCACCGCCAGCGTCGCACCCGGCAAACCGGCGACGATTCGCATCCGCGTCGACGCCGCGGACGACGCGGTGCCGGGCGCGAAGCAAATCGCGATCTCTGCAGGCAACGCCACCGCGCTCGGGAGCGTGCAGCTCGTCGAACGCCCGCTCCTCGCGCGCCTGGCGAAGTGGCTGGTCGCACTCGCGCTGCTCGCCGGAATCGCGGCCGTGCTCTGGTTCCGCCGCAAAGCGCAGAACCGGCTCGAAGGAGAGCTGGAGATCGTGCAGCCGCCCGTCGCGCCGGACGCCGCGTTCGTCGGACTGCCGACGCTCAAGACCGACGCGGTCGCGCTCAGCGGCATCGTCCCGCCCGACATCCTCGGCGGCAGCGACGCGCGTCTCTTCGTCCGCCGCAGCCGCGGCGAGAAGAAAGTCGTCATCAGCGCGCAGGGCGGATCGCTGCGCGTCAACGACATCGAAACACCTTCGAGTGAGCTCTATGACGCCGATCTGATCGAGATCGGCACCGCGAAATTGCGCTTCAACCGGGCCGGCTACATGCGGGCTTCGTCGACAGGGGAGGAACTGTGAAGAACAACGTCGTCTTTCGTCCAACGGTCGTGATCGGACTTGGCGGTACCGGCTACAAAACGCTGCTCAAACTGAAGAAGCGCTTCGTCGACGTCTACGGCTCGGTCCCGCCGATCGTGAAGTTCCTCTCGATCGATACCACCGAGAACGCGGAGGGAACGTCGCGCGCGGCCGAGGCGGAGCCGGGCGACGTGCAGCTCGATCACAACGAGACGTACGTGCTGCAGGTCGGCAATCCATCCGGCCTCGTGAACGGAACGAATCCTCACATCGACGAGTGGTGGCCGAAAGAAGTGCCGACGCAGGCCATCATCGCCGGCGCGGGGCAGGTCCGCGCGCGCGGCCGTCTCGCGCTCTTCGCACGCGCCTCCGACGTCTACGCGCGCATCCGCCACGCGGTGCACGAAGTGCGCGACATCAAGAACCAGAAGCAGATGTACGCCGAGCAGTTCCAGGTCTCCGATCGTGCAGGCGTCGAAGTGCACATCGTCGGCAGCATCGCGGGCGGCACCGGCAGCGGCACGTTTCTCGACGTCGCGTTCATGGCGCGCGACGTCATCGGCAGCGACGAGCAGTCCAACTTCACCGGCGTCCTGCTGCTGCCCGGCATCTTCACGCGCATGGCCGGCGTCGCGCTGGTGAAGCCGAACGCGTACGGCGCGCTCAAAGAGATCGAGCATCTCTCCACGATGAAAGGCAGCTTCACCGTCGACTACGGCTTCCGCCGCGTCGACGTCACGCGTCCGCCGTTCGACGTCGTCTATCTCGTCGACAGCATCAACGAGCAGGGCCGCGTGATCATGGAGCAGAACGATCTGCACGACCTCATCGCCGACGGCATGTACGTGCAGATCGGCTCGCAGATCGGCGTCGACAGCGCCAACGCCGTCGACAACATCAAGACGCAGATCGCCACCGCGCCGCGCGTGAAGGGGCGCTCTCCGCAGTACTGCAGCTTCGGCGTGGCGTCGCTGACGATGCCAGCTTTCGACGCGCTGATGTACGAAGACGCGAAGCGGCTGGTGAACGATGATCTGCTGAACGGCTCGATCGCCGACGCGGAGATCGAGGACGAGGTGCAGCGCTTCATCGACGCCCAGCGCTTGCGCGAGGACGACGCCGATCAGGTGATCGAGTTCCTCAGCCAGCGCGATGGCGGCGGGCAGTTGCGCATTCCGATGCCGCTCGGGCAGCTCGTCTTCGACAACAAGGCGCTCGCCGCGATCAAGAACCTGCACGTCTCGCATCGCTCGCGTGCAGAGCGGCAGATCGCCCAGACGATCGGCGCGAACTTTGACGCGCTGCGCGATCAGTCCGTGGCAGCCATCGATGCGTTGTGGGAATCGACGGTCAATCGCAGCAACGGCTTCACCCGCGCGGAGCGTTTCTTCGAGAAGCTCCAGGCGAAGCTGCAGGCGTACCAGAACATGATGGACGCCGAGGCGAAGGACGAGCGGACGAAGCTGAAGGCGCTCAGCTTCAAGCCGGCCGAAGACCAGATCGCCGAGGCGGCGAGCGCGTTTCTGCGGCGCGAGGCGCGGGTCAAGACCGCGTGCGAAGTGTACGGCGGCCTCGCCGATCGTGAGACCGAGCTGACCATTCGCGTGGCGCGCCTCGAGAAAGCGGCCGAGCTCTACTCGACGCTGCACGCACACACGCAGAAGATCCTCGACTCGTGCTATCGCATTCGCGAGAACCTCAGCGCCGCGCGCAAGCACTTCGAGCAGCAGTTCATCCTCGCCACCAACCCTCGCGGCGCGTCGCGCCTCTTCGAACAAACCGTGCCGTTCGATCCGGGTCCGCAACGGCCGCAGGTCACCGGTGCCGACTTCGTGAAGTGGTACGCCGATCATCACGGCGGCTCGCTCTCGCAGTGGGCCGGGCTGCGCGCCGATGAAGTGCGCGCGGACATCCAGCAGTTCGTGCAGAAGTGCTACGAGCCGCTCACTTCGTTGACCATGGACGACATCCTCCGGCGCATGAATCCCGAGGCGGTGTCGCAGCAGCTCAAGCGTCTCGACAACCTCGCCGTGCCGCTGTGGCGTTACGACGTCGGCAGGATTCCGGTCGTCAATCAGACTCTGATCAACGAGTTCTATCACTACGGTGTTGCCGACGCGGACACCGCGGTCCTGCAGGACGCGCGTTACGCCGCCGGCGTGCCGAAGGGGAGTGCGCGGCCGGCCATGGTCTCGACGCGCGATCGCGAGCGCATCGTGCTGTTCAAGGTCAAAACCGGCCTGCCGCTCTTCGCGCTCGCCGACATCGAGGACATGGAGCGGGCGTATCTCGATCCGAACAAGGTCATCCCGAATCAGATCGATCGCCGCTGGCAGGACTTGCCGAACCTGGTCCCCCGCAGCGGAGACGGCGAGTCGCTGCGCTGGTTCGCACTGGCGCAGGCGCCCGAGCCGTTCGCGCTCATCAAACGCGAGGGTGCGTGGTACTCGATGCGCTCGAAGAACGGCCGCCGCGTCGACAACAACATGGTTCCCCTCGGCCAGGGCCGCGTTCCGGCCTACAGCGCGTTCGAAAAGAGCCGCGATCTGGTGCAGGAAGCGGAGGAGGCGATCGACGCCATCGTCAAGCGCGAGGGCGCCACGCGTGTGATCCAGATTCTCAAGGACTACACCGAGTCGCTCTCGAAGCAGACCGCGGGCGCGGTCGATGCCGCGGTGAAGGACCAGGTCGAGAACGAAATCCTCGCCATCGAAGACTACGTGCGGCGGATGGAGACGCTGAGCTGACATGTTCCGCCCGGCCACCATCCTCGCTCTCGACGACGTCGTGATGCCGCTCGCGCACGCGGTGCAGCAGCGCGTCGCAGACCGCAGCGGCCTCGATGATCTCGTGCAGGCGCGCGAGCTCGCCGACGACGGCGACGTCGCGTCGCTGCTGCAATCCATTCACGCGCAGCGGCAGCGGCCGGACAGTCCGCTGCGGCTGCGCGACGATGTCGGCTCGCGCGAGCTCGTGCTGCTGATCCTTTCTGCCGCGGGTCCGGCGCGCACGCGCGTGATCGAGCTCGCGCGCGAAATCCGCCGCGTGTACGAGCACCGCCGCTTTGCGTCGGCATTCACGATCGAACTGCTTTGCCTTCTGCCCGAGGTTGCGGCGTCGAAGGATTACGCCGGCGCGTATGGACTGCTCAAGGCACTCAGCGCAGAAGAGCCGAAGCCGTACGACACGGTGTGGCTGCTCGACGCGACGAATGCGAATCGCGTCAACTTCGGCGCGCTCGCGGAGCAAGTCGACTCGTACGCTGATGCCGTCGCCGGTCCGCTGCTGTTCGAGCCGGAGATGAGCGGCGCGCTGCCGGGATTGCGCCCGCGCGGAGTACCGCCGGCGTTCAGTTCATTCGGATATGCATCGCTCGTGTTCCCGCGCGACGCTGCGCTCCAGCGGCTCGAGCCGCGCTTCACAGCGGAGCTGATCGAGAAGGTGCTGCTCAGCGACGCCGCGAACAGCGGAGTTCCCGCGCTGCTGCGCGCGAAACAGTTCGTGGCCGGCGACGCGTTCGCGTTGCCGCTCGCGCGCATCGGCGTCGAATCGGGGCAGTCGCTGTTCAAACGCTTTCAGGCAAAGACGCACGTCACCGAGCAGACCCGCAGCGCGGAAGAAGCCATTTCGGCCGTTCGCCGCGAACTGCAGGTGTTCCACGACGGCACGCATCTCGGCAATGTCGAACGCCTCGCATTGCAGCGCGAGGAAACGGCAACGGAGCTGACGGCGCTCGTCGGACGAACGGTCGATGAGACGCTCGACCGTGAGGGCTATGCCGCCGCGACGGCGCTCGCGGACGCGCTCATCGATCCGCTGCCCGATCTCCGCTCGGATGCAGAAACCTCGGCGCCGCGGAATCTCGCCACTGCCATTCACGACGCGACCGCGACACTCGACGAGCGGCTCGGATTCGCGCCGAATAATGCCGCGAGCGATGCGGCGCGCCGCCGCGTCCGCGAGCTCGACGACCTGCTGCGCGATCAGCAGGTGGTGGCGGAGACGCTCACGCCCATCGACGCGACCTCACGGCTCGACGATCTGCGCGCCGAGCGTCATGCGCTCGTTCGTTCGCTGCCGGACACGCTCTTCCGCGAAGAAGCGGAGAACAACGCGGCGCGCAATGCCGCGCGCGAGCAGGAGCAGTCGCGCCTCGCCGCGGAGGCCGAGGCGAAAGAGCAGCATCTGCGCGAGCTGTTTGCGCAGCGTCCGCGCGCCGAACAGGCGGTGCGCGAGGCGCTCGAAGCGCGGCGCTCCTGGTTGTGGCAGCAGGTGTTCATCGCCGCCGCAGCCATCGCACTGATCTACGGCGTTCCCTTCGTCTTCGACGCACTCAAAGCGAACCTCGGACGGGTGAACGCGTTCGCCGCAACGATCCTCGTGGTGCACGCAGTGTTCGCGGCGTTCCGCTATGCGACCATCATCGCTCCCCGCGTTCGCGCTGCGCGCGAGGCGCTCGCGCGACTTCTCTCGCAGATCGAGACCGCGGATCGCGCGAAGAATGCAGCGCATGCCGATGCACTGCAGTTCGAATACGACGTCACGCATCGCCGCGCGGCGATCGAAGTGCTGCGGCGCGTTCGCGATGCGGCGGCCTCGTCGCTGACGGCACTGCGCGATCGCGCGCAGGCGCTGCGCGAGCTCGCGTCGTCGGTGGTGCTTGCACCGATCGTCACGCGCGGCCTCGAGCTCTCGATCGTCGCCGACGCTGACATCGACGGGTGGTACGAACGAACAACGGATGAACGGAAGCCGTTCACGCGCGATCTTCCGATCCGCCGCTCGGAATCGCTTCATCTGCCGTTCGATGCGCTGCGCGCGCGGCTGACCGCGCATTCCGCCACTGCGTTCGACGGCTTCCGCAAGCTCACGCTCGCCGATGCCGCGCGCACGCTCACGACCGAGGCGCGGCTCGCGCAGCGCCTCAAGCGTTTCGCCGAAACGAGCGCGCCGCTCATCGAGCTGCGCGACGACGACCTCCCGGCCCAGCAGGCGATGCAGCGCGACCTCACGTTGTGGATCGACGACGCCGACGCGCCGTGGCTCACGACCGTGCAGCGCCGTCTGCACGATGCGCAGATCAAAGACGCACCGGACGCGCTGTCGATTCACGCCGTCAGCCGCGTGCTCCACTATCCCGGCTACGTCCTCGGACAATTCGACTATTACCGCGCCGAATACGAAGCCGCGGCCTCGCGCGAATTCGCGGATGCGCCGGATCTCCTTCCGAACGACCTCGCTCTCTCCGGCCCGATGCGCGCCGCGTACGAGCAGGTCGTCCTCGGCCGCGCCACGGGCGTCATCGAGTTGCGCGCGGATGGTCAGCTCGTTTCGGGTGAGGCCGTTCTCGGTGACTCGCATCAAGCCGCGGCGCAACGACTGGCGTCTACGTCGCCGGACGCCGCCATGCTCCGCCAGCAGCTCGCATCCGCACTGGCCCCACGCCTCCAGATCGCCCGCGACGTCACGCGCGACCTGCAGCGCCTCGTCGCAACGACGTCGCCTCTCAGTTCGCTCGACCGCGGCGTCGTCCACTCGCTGCTCGAGCGGTATGCGGAAATTTGACGTTCCTACGCGAGCCGCCCCGGATGACACGGGGCAGCTCGCGTCAGCCTTGGCCGCACTGCCCCTCATCCGCCCCTTCGCTTCGCTCCGCGGCACCTTCTCCCCGCAAGCGGGGCGAAGGGCAACCTGCCGCGTTTCCCCTCTCCCCGCATGCGGGGAGAGGGTGGCGCGAAGCGCCGGGTGAGGGGTCGTGCAAACGCGCCTGAGTCAGCCCTCTGGCGTGTCATCCAAAGGGCCCTGATTGAGTGGCGTTTGCACTGCCCCTCATCCGCCCCTTCGGGGCACCTTCTCCGCGCAAGCGGGGCGAAGGGCAACCTGCCACACGTTCCCCCTCGCCCCGCATGCGGGGAGAGGGGGGCGCGGAGCGCCGGGTGAGGGGTCGTGCAAACGCGCCTGAGTCAGCCCTCTGGCGTGTCATCCAAAGGGCCCTAATTTGTGGCGTTTGCACTGCCCCTCATCCGCCCCTCCGGGGCACCTTCTCCCGCAAGCGGGGCGAAGGGCAACCTGCCGCGTTTCCTCGCGCTCCGCATGCGTACGTCATTTTTCAATTCCGTCCTTCCTCGATCCCGCCCGCCACCGTCTCCACCACCCACCACCCGCCATACACCAGCGGCAGGCTGAACGTGTTCACACGAAGCTCAGCGCGGAAGCCGCCGCCGGCGCTCTCGTATTCGTACGTATCCGGTGCGACGCGGCGATAAAGCTGCTCGAGCGGTTCGAGCGTGAAGCTGGGGAATCGCAGCCACGCCGCCCGCACGACGGCCTCGCTGCCGACTGCGAGGTCGAGGCGCCGCAGAGGCAGGAGATTGGTGGAAGGACTGAAATTCAGGTCGACGTCGACACAGCCCGCGACGCTCGCCACCAATTCCCCGTTCCTTCGCCAGCCGTCCGGCCCCGCGCTCACATGCACATCGACTTCCGTGCTTCCAACCCAGCCCGTAACCGCGGCCGAACGCGTTTCCCACGCCGCGTTGCATTCCACGCTGTAGTCGAGGCGCACCGGCAAATCATCCTCCGCAAACACCGCCGACCCGCGAACGTGCCACAGACCGTCGTCATGAGCGACGCGCGCAAACTCATGTCCCGGCCGATCGACCCGCCGCCAGAGGATGGACGCTGGTCCCGCTGGTGAATGCATGCGGCGATGATATGGCGTGCCCGCGCGGCGGGTTGTGACGAGGGAATTGAAAATTGAAAATTGAAAATTGAAAAATCGGAACCGCATCGGAAATTGATGTGGTTCCGCTCGGCGCTTCGGACGAAGCCTCACTTCTTATTTTTCAATTTTCAATTTTCAATTCTCAATTCTCAATTCCGTCCCCCCGCCGCATCGCCAGGGGTGCCGAAAGTCATGCCTGGCAGACCTGCCCAATGGCACAGGTGCTCGTTCACGCCGCGCCCTATCTTGGGAGCCATGAACAGCGATGCACTCATTCAACTCTCCGGCGTCGAAAAGTCTTACCGGCTCGGGCGGATTCTCGTTCGCGCCGTCGATGCGGTCTCACTCGAGATCGGTCGCGGCGAGCGCGTCGCGCTCGCCGGCCCGTCGGGCTGCGGCAAGACCACGCTTCTGAACCTGATCGGCTGCGTCGACAAACCCGATGCCGGTCGGGTGGTGATCGACGACATCGACGTCACCTCCGTTCCCCTCCACCGCCTCGCCCGGACGCGCGCCGAGGTGCTGGGGTTCGTGTTTCAGACCTTCAATCTCGTGCCGGTGCTCACCGCGTGGGAGAACGTCGAGTTCCCGCTGCTGCTGCGTGGTGTCCCGAAGCGCGAGCGTCAGCAGCGTGTCGGAGCGTGGCTCGAATCCGTCGGCCTCTCGGCGCAGGCGAAACAGCGGCCCGACCAGCTCTCCGGCGGCCAGCGTCAGCGGGTCGCGATCGCCAGGGCGATGGTGGGCGAGCCGAAGCTCGTCGTCGCCGACGAGCCGACGGCGAATCTCGACTCAGAGAACTCGGCGCGCATCCTCGACCTCATGTCCGAGATCAACGCGAACACCGGCTGCACCTTCATCTTCGCCACGCACGACCCCGCCGTCATCGCACGCGCGCAGCGTGTCTTCCACGTACGCGACGGCCGCATCACCGACATCGAACCGGCGCTCGCCGCCTGAGAGGCATCCATGCTCGTCAAGCTCGCATTCCGCAACATCTTCCGCAATCGCCGCCGCTCGGCGATCACGCTCGCCGTCATCGTGTTCGGCGCCGTCGGTCTGATCCTGTTCGGCGGCTACAAGGCCATCACCTTCCGCAGCCTTCGCGAGAGCACGATCCGCGGCCGGCTCGGACACCTTCAGGTCTTCGGCGCCGGCTACGACCAGCGCTCGCAGAAGCCGCTCGAGCGTGCGCTCGAGAACACCGCCGCGTTGCGCCGCGCCATCGAAGCCGACCCGCGGGTCGAGTCGACCTCCGCGCAGATCACGCTCATGGGCCTCATCAGCAACGGCGAAAAATCCGAGACCTTCGTTGCCACCGCGGTCGAACCGGCCAAAGACCGGGCCATGCGCGGCCAGCGCATCGTCGCCGGAACGCTCCTGCCGGATGACGATCCCGATGCCGTCCTCCTCGGCAAAGGCCTCGCGCAGGCGATGAACGCGAAGCCGGGCGACTACCTGACGCTCATGGCGCCGACCGTCACCGGCTCACTCAATGCCGTCGACGTGCGCGTCGCGGGCATTTACCAGACGGGCGTGAAGGAGCTCGACGATCGCGCGGTGAAGATGCCGATCGGCAACGCGCAGCAGCTCCTCCAAACGACCAAAGTCGAGAAGCTGCTGGTCTTCCTGCGCGATACCGACACCACCGCAGCCGTACGCGCGGATCTCAACGCGAAGTTCGGCAAGAGCGTCGACATCAAGAGCTGGTCGGAGCTGGCGAGCTTCTACCACCAGGTCGTTCTGCTCTACAACGGCATCTTCGGCTTCCTCGGACTGATCGTCGCGGGCATCGTCATCTTCAGCGTCGCGAACACGATCGTCATGTCGATTTTCGAGCGGACGCGTGAGATCGGAACGCTCATGGCTATCGGCACGACGCGCAGCCGCGTCTGGCGCATGTTCTTCATCGAAGGGCTGATGACCGGCATCATCGGCGGCGTCCTCGGCGTCGCGGTTGGTGCGCTCGTGGCGACGCTCATCAACAGCGGCAACATCATGCTGCCGCCGCCTCCCGGCTACACCGTCGGATACAAGCTGAGCATCCTGCTCGAGCGTCCGGTGCTCGTGGGCGCGTTCACGATTTCGATCGTCACCGCCACCGTCTCTTCCATCCTCCCGGCGTTCAAGGCTTCGCGGCTGAAGATCGTCGATGCGCTCGGCCACATCTGAGGTGATTCCGATGAAACGACTGATTGTTCTGCTCACACTCCTGTTCGCGATGCCGGTGCTCGCGGACGACGCCAACGCGATCCTCAAGCGCAGCGATGCGTATCGCGGCTCGCTCGACAGCTTTTCGATCGACGTCGATCTCACCACCTTCGAAGGGCGGCAGTCGCAGACGTCGAAGTTCCGCGTCTACGCGAAAGGATCGGACCGCAGCATCGTCGAGTTTCTCGCGCCGGCGACCGAGAAAGGACGCCGCCTGCTCATGCTGCGCGACGCGATGTGGATCTACATGCCGTCGTCGAGCCGCCCGATTCGCATCTCGCCGATGCAGCGGCTGATGGGGCAGGCGTCGAATGGCGACGTCGCCCGCACGTCGTTCGCGATCGACTACACCGCCACGTCGGCCGCGGAAGAAGGGGACGCGTGGGTACTCGAACTTGCGGCGAAGGACCCGGCGATGTCGTACAAGCGGATCCGCCTCTGGGTCGATCGTGCGACGCACGAGCCGCGGCGCGCCGACTTTTACGTCGCTTCCGGGAAGCTGCTCAAGCGGGCGCATTACAAGCGTTTCGACACGCTGGCCGGACGGCGCGTGGTGACGGAAATCGAGATCGAGGACCTGCTGCGCAGCGGGCATCGCACGGTCATGCATTACGCGAATCTCACCGCGCGCGAGAACCCCGACAAGATGTTCACCAAAGACGCGCTGGGGAAGTGGTAGCCCATGTTCGCCGCGCTCATGCTTGCCGCAACGTTGCGCGTCTTCGGCTCGACCGGTCTGGAAACGCAGCTCACGCCGGCCAACGTCGCGTCGCCGCTCAATCCGCGCAACGTCGCTGCGATTCCGTACCGCACGAACTCCGCGGACGGCGTGGCGTTCGTCGAAGCGTCCACCGATGACAAGCGCTGGAAGGTTCGGGCGAAATTGCGCGGTGAGGCTTCCGATCGTGCCGCGGATCGCGGCACGGTTGCGGAAGCGCTCGTGCAGTTCGCTGCGACCGATTGGCTCGACGTCACCGCCGGACGGGTCATCGAAAAGTGGGGCACCGGCTACGGCTGGACGCCGACGGCATTCATCGGTCCGGCGAAGAATCCGACCGATCCGAGCGACCGCCGCTCGTCGTACAGCGGCCGCGACATGGTTCGCGCCGACGCCTTCGTGCGAGACACCAGCATCTCGCTTTACGCCATCGAGGGCGGCATCGTGGCCGGCCGGGTCTCTCGCCTCGTGCGTGGAACCGACCTCTCGCTCGTCTTCCGCAACCGCGATGTCGGCGTGAGCGTCTCACGCGTCTTCGGCGATGCGCTGGAGCTCCATGGCGAGCTCGCACGCACGGCGCACACGCGAGTCGTCGCCGGCGGGCAGTACACGTTTTCCAACAACACCAACCTCGTGCTCGAGCTGTATCACGGCACCGACGGACTGACGGCGCGTCAGTGGGACGCGTTCCGCGACGGCATCGCCGGCGACCTGCGTGGTGCGAACGCGCGCTACGCGCCTCTGCGCATGGCGCGCACGTACGGCTTTACACGCGTGGCCAAAGGGTTCGGCAAAGCCGATGCGGAGCTCATCGCCATTACCAACCTGCGCGACGGCTCGACGCTCGTACGGGCGCTGGTGTCATACAAGCTCCGCCCGAACGTGTCGCTCTACGTCATCGACACGGAGTTTCTCGGCGCTTCGACCGCGGAACTCGCGTATCTTCAGATCGAGCGCGTGACCACCTTCGGCGCGCGCTACTACTTCTGAATGTGGTGAATCGGATCGACGAGAGACGATGCGAATCCGCAAGCTGATTCTCGCCGGCGTGCTGACGTGGGTGATCGTCGCGCTGCCTCACGTGCGCGACGTGCAACCGCTGTGGGCCGTCTGCTCCGTCGCCTTCCTCGTGCTCTTTCTGATCGCCGCGCCGAAGGCACCGGGCAGGTCGAATCTGCTGTTCGTTCTGCCGCAGAGCGCACTCGCCTTGATCTGCTGCTACCTCGTCCCGAACGGCATGCAGCCCGTTCTCCTCGTCCTGGTGGCCGCGCAACTCGGCGACTGGCCGCCGGCCGTCGGCATCTCCTTCGTGGTTCTGCAGTCGGCGCTCCTGCCCATCGCGCTCGTGCACTCGTCGCACCTCGTCGGCTGGAACATCCTTGGATACTTTGCCTTCCAGCTCTTCGGCTTCCTCACCGCCCGCATCGCCTTCGAGGAACGGAACGCCCGGCAGGCACTCGCCGAGGCGCATGCAGACCTGCGTGTGGCCACGGGGCTGCTCGACATCAGCAGCCGCGCCGAGGAACGCCTGCGGATTGCACGCGACCTCCACGACCTCATCGGCCATCACCTCACCGCCCTGACGCTGAACCTCGAGGTCGCGAGCCACCTCGCCGACGAGCCGGCAAAAGCGCAGATCGAGAAGAGCAAGTCGATCGCGAAGCTGTTGCTGAGCGACGTCCGCGACGTGGTCAGCCGCCTGCGCGACCAGGAGCCGGTCGACCTCGCCGGCGCGCTCGCCTCCATGCGCGACGCCGTGCCGCAGCCGAGCATTCACATCGAGACCAACGGCGGCGCGATCGCCAGGCCGCACGTTGCGGAGACCGCGTTGCGTGCAGTGCAGGAGATCGTGACCAATGCCGTGCGGCACAGCAATGCCCGCAACCTCTGGCTGCAGATCGAGACGGTCGACAACATGCTGACGGTCGATGCGCACGACGACGGCGGCGGCACCGACCGGGTCGTGTTCGGGAACGGCTTGCGCGGCATGCGGGAGCGCGTGCAGCAGGCGGGCGGCTCGCTGCAGGTGGCGTCGACGCGCGGCCGTGGCTTCGAAGTGCGCGTGCGGCTGCCGCTGGAAGGTCCGGCGTGATCCGCGTCTGCCTCGTCGAAGATCAGCGGCTCGTGCGAGACGGACTGCGCGCGCTGCTGGCGCTCAATGCCGACATCGAAGTGGTGGCCGAGGCGGCGGATGGGGAGGAGGCGCTGGAGGTGATCGAGCGCGAGAAGCCGGATGTCGTGCTGCTCGACCTGCGCATGCCGAAGCTCGACGGCGTCGGCGTGCTGCGCAGGATCAAAACGCCCGCGCTCATCCTGACCACGTTCGACGACGACACGATGCTCTTCGACGCCGTGCGCGCCGGTGCGAAGGGGTGGCTGTTGAAGGACGTCTCACTGGAACGTCTCACCGGCGCCATTCGCACCATCGCGTCGGGGGGCACCTGCATCGAGCCGGTGATCACCGAACGGATCCTCCGCGCGCTGGACGGCAGCGGCTCGTCGTTCGAAGCGGCCGAGCTCCCCGAGCCGCTGACCGATCGCGAGAAAGCGATCCTCCGCTTCCTCGCCGGCGGCTACAGCAATCGCGAGATCTCGGACCTGCTGAAGATCTCCGACGGCACGGTGAAGAACCACATCTCCAGCGTGCTGTCGAAGCTGGGCGTCCGCGACCGCACCCGCGCCGTGCTGCGCGCGATCGATCTGGGGTTGATTTAAGCCGACGCTGACGCGGCGGCCTCTCACCGGCTCTCGTTCGTGCGTTCTGCTGAGCGAAGTACGCCGCGTTTTCCCATTGCGTACGAGTACCAACTGAAGAACAGCAGCAGGATCGTAATGACCGCGCTGGCGATGGCCATCTGCTGTCCCATCACCGCACCGCCATTCGAAAGAACGTATGTGTAAAGGAGGTGAAGCAGGAACGCCGCGAGCGAGATCACGAAGACGGTAAATGCCGCCTTCATCCGCAGCAGGAGAAGAATCGACGCGATGAACGCGCCCCAGACGCCGATCGCCCAGACAATCGTCATCCAGCCCGGCAGCTGCTGATAATGACGAATCTGCGCCTCGGTCATCCCGGTGCTGGCCATGTATTTCGCACCCTGGGTCATCGCCATCACAAAGTCGAACACCCCGATCGAGTTGAACAGCAGGGCCACAATGGCGGTCAGCCACAGATGCCACGGCGCTTTGACGGTCGCACTGGTCATGATTTCCTCCAGCGATTTTGGATGAGTGGGCACGCTACCGCGCAGGAGGACCCGTTGCAACGGCCTGTTCTGTGGCGATCCAGGGGTGGGGACGCGATGCGATGGAACGTCGACGGCGCGTGAGGACGCCTCACGCGTCCGCTTCACCGTCACTCGTTCGTGACCCGCGTCCGTCCACGCACGGGCGTACGCTCGCCGCATGTCCATGACCATCCTCGCCGCGTTGCTGCTCGCGGCGACCGTTTCCGACGAGGTTGCGAATCCGCGATTTCTCTCGCCGAACGGCGAGATGTGCGTCGTCATCCGACGTCACGGATTGATCCGCGACTTCGACGCGATCAGCGGCGATGAGTACTTTCGCCGGGTTGTAG
>JALYOB010000284.1 GCA_030857085.1 Acidobacteriota bacterium
AAACTAAACTGCGTTGCGCAGGTCGTCGGCGGTAATGCCCACCTTCTTCACATTCCCCAGCATCGTCAGCGACAGCGACTCCGGGTCCACCGTCACGCGCGCCACGTTCTGAATGTCCTCGAGCGTCACCGCGTCGATGTGTTCGTTGATCTCGTCGGGGGTGAACTGGCGGCCGAAGTAATACTCCTGGCGGGCGATGCCGGACATGCGGCTGGTGGTCGATTCGAGCGACAGCAGGATCGATCCCTTCAGATGCAGTTTCGCGGCGGAGAGTTCGTCTGCCGTCGCGCCGTCGCGTTTCATTTTGCGCATCTCTTCGAGCGTCGAGTCGAGCACGCGGCGCACGTTTTTCGGGGCGCAGGCGGCGTACACCGCTTCATATCCGCCGTGCAGATAACCGTTGTGATACGAGGCGATCGAGTAGACCAGCCCTTCCTGTTCCCGCACGCGCTGAAAGAGGCGGGACGACATCCCGCCGCCGAGGATCGTGTTGTACAGCGCGGCCGCATAGCGCTCCTCGGTCTGCTGCGGGAAGCCGCGGGAGCCAAGGCAGAGGTGCACCTGCTCGAGCTCCCCTTTCTGTCGCAGGATCACATGCTGTGACGGCGTCGGTGCGCTCCACTCGCGGCGGAACGGTGGCTGCGTCGCAATCGGAAAATGCTTTTCGAGAAACGGCACCACGTCCTCGGGATGAATGTTTCCGGACGCGGCGAAGATCACGTTCGAAGGCTGAAACGTCTCCTGATAGTGCTCGATGATCTTCGCGCGCTGCAGACGCGCGATCGTCTCCTCGGTGCCGAGGATCGGGCGGCCGAGCGGATGATCGGGCCAGAACGCGGTGACGAAAATCTCGTGCACCAGATCGTCCGGCGTGTCCTCGACCATCTTGATTTCTTCGAGGATCACGCCGCGCTCCATCTCCACGTCTTCATTCGTGAAGCGCGGCGAGGTGACGATGTCGGTCAACAGATCGAGCGCGGTCGGCACCTGTTCGTCGAGCACGTGCGCATAGAAGGAGGTGTACTCCTTTCCGGTGAACGCATCGACGTCGCCGCCGAGGATGTCGATGATCTTGGCGATGTCGGCGGTGTTGCGGCGCGCGGTCCCTTTGAAGACGAGATGCTCGAGAAAGTGCGACGAGCCGCCATGCTCCTCGGACTCCACTGCCGATCCGCTGCGGAGGTAATAGCCCAGGGCCACAGAGCGGACATACGGGAGTGTCTCCACAATGACCGTGAGGCCCGAGGGCAGCGTCGTTTTGAAGATCGGCGTTTGCGCGCGAGTCATGAGGGGCGGGATTGTAGCGGCATCAGGGTTTTGCGAGCGCGGCCTGTCGTGCCGCAATCTCCTGACGCAAATCCTCGACGCTGTAAACCCACTCGCTGTAATCCTCGGCGCCATTGAGGGCGAGGAAGCTCTTCCCCTTCATACGCGGCCGCACCGCGACGAACGGACCTTTGTAATCGTCGGGCGAAAGCTCTTTATTGAGCTTGAAGCGCGGACGCTGCTGGCCGGGCTGCAATTGGCCGGGAACGGGATCGCCGAGGCGGGGGAGACGTCCGCCGGGACGGCCATTGGGATTCGCGCCGGGCTGACTCGGCTGCTCGCCCATGTCCGGAACGAGAGCCTGCGGCGGCACGAGCACCCAATCGTCTTCACTGCCGGTCAATGGACAGATGAACGGCTTGCCGCCGCCGCGAATCATGCGCGGGCTGCGCGCCTCGTGCAGTTGCTCGAGCGTGGTCGGGGCCGTGTTCGCGTGCTTCATCTGCCAGTTGAGAATCGCACGCGCGTACTGCTTCATGAGGAAGATCGTCTGACGATCGCGCTCGCGCTTCATGACGATCGACCATTGCTGCGGCACCGTGTACGCGACCACGATGCTCATGATGGTCAGAACGACGAGCAATGCCGCGAGGGTGAAGCCCTCTTCGGCGCGCGATGCGCGCTGAGCGTCACGCGGACGCGCGTCAGAGCTCGTTGTACGGAACATTGTCGAGCGTCGTTCCCTGCGCGCTGCTCTTCACGTCCGATACGCCGGGCTGCGTCTGCGCATTCGGATCCGTTTCCGCGGGAATGTCGTCCTGACTGCCGTTCGTGAGCGGATCGTCGATCACTTCTTCCCAATCGACTTTGTCGGTGATCGGGTCTTTCGGAATGCGGCGGATGTAATTCGGGACGAGCTCGTCGAGGTGCGCCGGGTAGTGCTGCTTGTCGGCGTAGAAGTTGTCGATGGCCTTGCGCATCTGAAAGAGGTTGTCTTTGAGCGCGGCCTCGCGCGCTTTGCGCTGCGCGTAACGAACGTTGACGATGGCGACCGCGGCGAGGATGCCGATGATCGTGACGACGACGAGCAGCTCGATGAGCGAGAAGCCCTTCTGCCCGCGCTGCGCACGCCGCTGCCGGACGGAGGCAAGATGAAAGCGGCTCATGACGCCGCCGCGCTGATTTTCCTGGGAGCTGTTCATCTTTTCTGCCTTCATCCTTCTACGGAAATCACCACTCGTTGTAATGCGTCTTGCCGTCGAGCGAGAGCGCGGTCGACGTCGAGTGCACTTCATAAACGTTCTCGGCCGTGCACGAGCCGCCGACGGTGCAGGTGTCCTTGAACGCGCTGTCGGGATCATCCTGCGTCGACATCACGAACCACTCCTTGCGGCCCGTCATCGGATCAATGAGGTCGCGCTCGCGAATCAGATGCACGGTCTTGCCGTCTGCCATCTGCACGCCTTTGAGCAGTTCGTCGAGATTCTTCGGATAGCCTTCCGATCCGAGCGCCTGCATCTGCGCCGGCTGCGGCGCCTGCACCTGCGCCTGTCCCGGCTGCGGCGGCAACTGCGCCATGGTCATGAGGTCGTGGTAGCGATCGATCGCATCGGTGATTTTGCGGAGGCGGTCGCGCAGCTCGATCTCTTTCTCGCGGCGCAGACCGAAGCGCGCCACGGGGAGGGCGACCGCGGCAAGGATGCCGATGATCGCCACCACCGTGATGAGCTCAGCGATCGTGAAACCGCCGCTCCGCCGCTGATGAAAACGGGCGAGCATTACTGGACCCGCGCTCTCCCGCCGGCAACCGCCGCGACGACCGTGCTGCCCGACGCGGTGTGAAGATCAGGATTGTCGAGGACGAGGAACGTCTCGCCCGAGACGCCGCCATTGACGCGCATCGTCAGCACCTGGCCGCCGCTGTTGAAGCGGAGCGGCTGGCCGTTGGTCGAACGCATCGTGACCGTGCCGTTGTTGCTGTCGATGTTGACCGCGGGCGGCGAGGCCGGATCGATCGCGACGGCCGGTCCGAGCATCACTTCCTGCACGTTCAGCTTGTGCGGATCGAAGCGGAGCACGATCTTGTCGGCCGTGAGATTGTCGAGATCCATTCCGATCACGTCCCACATGCGCGTCTGACCGGGCGAGAGCGAGATCGACGATGGCTGCGGTGCGATGCGCGGCGCGAGGCGCAGCGACGCGGTGTCGGGATCGACCGTGGCGAGCATCGCCGCCGACTGCACGGCGGTCGGCTTGCGCACCGCAGCGCCCTGATTCGCGTCCGGCGGATTGTTCGCCGGCGGCGGAGCGACGGGAGCATCGCGGCGGAACGGATCGTTCGGCGCGCTGCCCTGCGCCGGCGTCGTGCCGGGCGCGGTGGTGGCCGGCGCAGCGGCGCCTTCCGGGATGATGTAGTTGTTCGGCTCACCATCCGAGGAGAGCTGGAAGCCGTTGAACTGGCGCGAGGAGTCGGGCGCCACGAACGGATCGCCGCCGCCGCCCTGCGACTGGATGCGGGGAGAGACGCCGCGGAACGAGAGGTTGTTGCCCGTTCCGACCCACATCGGCGCGAGGTCATCCTCGGTGATGTCGGGGATGCGGATGATGTGCGGCGTCATCGTCAGCACGAGATCGGTGCGCGTTTCGTCGCGATGCTCGTTGGTGAAGAGGCGGCCGATGAACGGCAGGTCGCCGAGGAACGGAGTCTTCGTCGCGCCCTGCGCTTTGCTCGTCTGAATGAGACCGGCGAGGAAGTTCGTCTCACCGTCTTTGAGGCGGATCGTCGACTCGATCGTGCGGGTCGTGAACGTCGGCTGTGACTGGCCGGCGAACGTGACGTCCGTGCCGCGGTTCGAGACTTCGACCGTCAGCTTGAGCGTGACTTCGCGGTTGTGGTGCACGCGCGGCTCGATCGCCACTTTGATACCGACGTCGCGGTACTGGAACGAAGTCGAGCCGTACGGATTGAGCGTGCCGGTCTGCGGCGTACCCGGCGTCTGGCTGACCGGGTTGTATGCGGCGATGGTCGTGACGGGCACCGGAATCTGCTGGCCGATGTGCAGCGTCGCCTTCTCGCCTTCGGAAATGCGCAGCTCCGGATTCGCGAGCTGGTCGGTGCTGCCGTACGTCTTGAGCAGCGAATACGTGGCCGTCGGAATCGAGAAGTTCAGGTTGTTGCGGAGATCATTGAGGCTGCCGACGACACGTGCGATGTCCTGCAGCGTGCCGCCGGTGAATGGCTGGCCGCCCGAAGTCGGCGTAGCGTTGGCGGTGGAGGTGAGGCCGTCCTTGCCGGGGAAGCCGGAGATGGCCATGCCGAGGTCGCGGATGCGGTTGAGATCGAGCTCGACGAGCTCCACCTGCACGACCACTTCCGCGCGCGCCTTGTCGTTCGCCTCGATGATCTTCTCGGCGATCATGACCTTGTCGGCCGTGTCGCGGATGGTGATCGCGTTGAGCGCCTTGAGCGGGAAGACGTTGCGCGCCTCGATCATCGTGCGCACGACGTTGGTCACCTGCTCGGCGTCACCGTTCGAGAGATAGAACGTGCGGATCACGAGATCTTCGTAATCGCGGCGCGCCTGCGGGTTGTCGGGGATGACGATGATCGTCTTCTCGTCGAGAACCTTGTAGAAGTGATTGGCCTGCTGCATCACGCGCTCCAGCGCGGTCTGCGCGGTCACGTCGCGAAGCTCGACGGTGATGCGGTCGTCTTTGACGCCCTGATCGAACAGCACGTTGATGCCGAACGCGTTGCCGAGCGCGCGGTAGATGTCCTTGACCGGCGTGTCGCGCGAGAACGTGAGCGAGATCGGATCGTTCGACGCAGGATTGAGCTGCGGCGGCTGCGCTTTGGTGACCGAAGCCTTCGCCCGCTTTTTCAGTTCGTCGACGGAAAGCTGTTCCTGCGCGGCGCGATTGATCGTGTTGATCATGTCGACCACTTTCACCAGCTCGACGGCTGCGAACTGGTTGGTCGGATCGAGCTTCACCGTCAGCTGCAGTTCGGACGCGGCGAGCTGCGCGAGGCGCAACTGGTCCTGTCCGACGGCGGCCTGCGCGGAGGCGCGGAGCGTCTTCCCTTTTTCGAAATGTGCGCGCGATGCTTCGCGGCGTGCGCGCTGGAGCGCGACCTGGTAGGCGCGATTGCCCGGATCGATTTCCAGCGCTCGTTCGTACTGCAGCACGGCAACGTCCCAGTCTTTGCCCTGCTCGGCCACGCGTGCTTTTTCATAAGCATTGTGGCTCGCGCAGGAGGTCAGCATCACCAGCGTGAGCAGACTCGCGGATACGAAGCTCAGTCTGAATCGGTTCATGTCGTTTCCTGACTTATTGCGGAATCCTGAGGTTGTGACGCGCGATGTCGCGAAACGTCACTGGCTCGCCAGCGGCACGCGTTGCGTGACGTCCGGCGGGAAGCCGATGAAGCCGATCTCCGCCGACTCGATGCCGATGCGGCGCAGAACGAACTTCCCTTCGATGACATCGCCGGCGCGCGCATTCAGAATTTCCCCTTCGCGCTCGAACGTCGCGATCGGGCTCTGCGGACGGCCGAAGATGCCGATGAATTTCCAGTTGAAACGCGGCGGAGTCGGAGGCGGCGGCGGAGGAGGAATCTCCGGCGTCTGCTCGCACGCCGCACCGATGCCGTCGCGATCGACGTCCAGCTGATCGGGGTTTGCGGCCGCAGGGCAGTTGTCCCGGAAGTCCGGCACTCCGTCCTTGTCCTGATCGGGCGGCGGCGGGGGCGGCGGCGGCTCGGAAGGCTCGCCCGATGGCGGCGGCGAGGACGCCTTCCGCTTCGTCCTGAGCCGGGAGGAATTCCTCTCCCTCTTCCTCGACGACCTCGAACTGCCGGACATGGCGAAGCGTCGCCTCGTGGACGGCGCCGATCCGGCCTGGCACCGGGCCGGCTACTCGGTCAGCGG
>JALYOB010000738.1 GCA_030857085.1 Acidobacteriota bacterium
AACGACGGCTGCGCCAGGAACGCCGCGGTGAGGCTGTGCTTCGCGCTCGCGAGTTTCTCGACGAAATCACGCTTGCCCCATACCTGCACGACTTCATCCGCGAAGTAGTAGCGCGGATAGTCGCCTTCCTTGACGAAGCTCACCGGCTGCGCGCGTTCCATTCGACCGCTGACGCGGCGGCGCTCTTCGTCGTAAGGGCGATACTCGGCGCGATACCACGCGTTCGACATCGCCATGACCGGCTTCCACCAGTCCTTGCGGCCGCTGCGCTTGATCGACCAGACCGCCTCGACGAAATCGATCGTCGGCAGGAGCGCGGTTTTGTCGTAGTCGCGCTCCATCACGAGTTGCACGCCATAGCCGACAGGCGTCATCGGAAAGAGGCCGTTGCGCACGATCCAGTAAACGGCGGCGCCCGTCGAAAAGTACTGCCGCGCCGGTTCTTCGCGCGCGTACCAGTCGATCTCGTGAAAGAGGCGATAGTCGCGGCGCGGCTGCGGCAGTTCCGCGATCGCAGGCGTTTTCGTGCGGAAGAACTGCGACGGCATGACCGGGTTCACCTGCCGCGCGATCGGCAGCACGTCGACGAAGAGAAACACCGCCAGCAACGCGAGCCACAGCGGACGTTTGACCAGCGGGAAGATGCGCAGCAGAAGGAAGAGCGCCGCGCCGCGCACGAACGCGAGCACCCATCCTTTCGACGAAAGATCGATCATGCGCTGCGTCGAAGGGCCGCTCAATTGCCAGACGTACGTGAATGCTTTCGCGTAGTACGGCGTGAGGGTGAGGAGTGAGATCACGCCCGCGACGATCGTGACCGCGGCCACGAATCCCATCGCCGACTCGCGCACTTCGACGTCGCCGTCGAGCAGGCGATCGAAGAGTTGCGAGGCGAGCAGAATGGCCGCGAATCCTGCGATGAGCACGAACTTTTCGGGATAGCGGATCGACTGCGCAATGCCCGCCTCGTACAGGATTTTGAGGAGCGGCGTGTGTCCGCCGAGCGCGAGAAGAAAGGAAAAGAGCGCGAGAAGAAGAACGAAACGGCCGCCGCGCGGACGAATGAAAAACGCGCCGACGGCGAGCGCGGTCACGAGCAGGCCCGAATAGATGTTGAAGATGAACGGCGAGCTCATTCCGGGATAGAGGCCGCCGGCCCAGTAGAACGTGATGCGGTCGATGGCCATGTGGCCGAGGAAGTTCGGGTAGATCATCTCCGCGAACTTTGCCCACGGCATGCTCCACGCGCTGACGAGGCTGAAGTCGAAAGGACGCGAGCGCGCGGACTCGTGCGCGTGATCGATCGCAGGAAGCATCTGCGCCGCGCCGACACAGAACGCGCCGATGGAGATCATGGCGATGAAGAAGACGCGCACGATCATCTCCGGAATCGCCTCGGCGGGCGGACGGTCGGTGTCGCGCGCGGCGTACCAGCCGCGATAGAGCGCGTACATGCCGAGGATGAATCCTGTCTGCACGATCGTGGTCGGCTCGGCAACGAGAAACTGCAATCCGAGAAAGAGCGATGCGAGCGCGAACGAACGCCACGACGGGACGAACATGAATCGCCGCACATACAGACAGGTCAGCGGCAGCCATGCTGCGCAGAAGAGAATCGGCAGCAGGTTGATGTACGACATGTAGATGCCGCCGAGCGCGAATGCGATCGCGCCGAACGACGCCGACGCTGCACGCAATTGCATCGAACGCAACAGCGCGTACATGCCCCAGAGGCCGATGTAGATGTGCACGAGGATGTGCAGGCGATATCCGAGGTCGTAGCTCGGCAGAAGAATCAGCCAGGTGAGGGGATAGAAGACCTCGTGCTCGGGATTCGCGGCGATCGGCTGTCCGGCGGCGAAGTTGCGATTCCAGTACGGGAATTCGCCGTGCTGCACGATGTCGCGCAGCACCTGTTTGGTCGGGTAGTAGTAGCGCGTGAGATCGCGCAGATAGAAGTTCTGCGTGCCGACGAGCACGTCGAAGAAAAGTACGGTTGCGATGAGGGTGAGGATCGCGAGCGCGATGGCATCGTGTCGCCGGGCTTCAGTCACAGGTCGCGCATTGTACTGGCGCGTCGGCGCAGCCCAAAGAAGAGCAGCGCGAGCAGTGTGGCCGCGGAAATTGCGGCTCCGGCTGCAATCATTGGATTGCGATAACGCATCACGACGAGGTGCCGACCGCGCGGCACCACCACGCCCTGATAGCCGAGGTTCGTGAGCACGGAAGGAACCTCGACGCCGTCGATGGTGACGCTCCAGTATTTGTGCGCGGTGACGCTCATGACGAGGAACGCGGTGCCGTCCGCGGCGACGTCGATGGCCGCGGTGTTGGCGGTCTCGCGCCACCGCAGCACGCGGCCCGCGGTAATCCCGAGTTCCTCGGAGTTCCTCGGAGTTCCTCGGAGTTCCTCGGG
>JALYOB010000285.1 GCA_030857085.1 Acidobacteriota bacterium
ATGTCAGATCGTCGTGATGATCGACAAGGGGGCACCGATCACGACGCTCTGCAAAGTCTTCGACACCTACGGCGGATTCATCGCCGGTCCCGAGCTGCCGCAGTCGATCGCGGTCGGACGTTCGCAAACGATCACCATGCAGGTGGTCCGTCCGCCGGTCGCTGACGCGGTGATCCGGCTCAAGTCGTCCTCTCCGGAAATTGCTTCGGTGCCGGACACGGTGACGCTGCCGCGCGGCGCAACGGCAGTGACGTTCGACGTCGCGGTGCTGCGGCCGGGCCGCACGAGCATCGCCATGAACGCGCCGAATCTGCCGGAGGTCGTGATTGCGCCGGTCTCGATCATCGGATACGTCCCTGCTACGCCGCAGGTGCCGGAGCGCATCGGCATGATCCAGGGAGACATCGCGAGATTCACGCTCGGCGCCGCGACGCTCGTGCAGCGCGACATCCTCGCAACGGTCGTTGCAGCAAACCCGAAGATCGCGGCCGTGCCGCGCAACGTCGTCCTCCGCGGCGGCAACCCCGCCACCGTCGAGATCTATGGCACGACGGAAGGAACGACCGAGCTGACGATCACCTTCGACGCCGACGCCGGAAGCACGACGGTCAAGGTGCCGGTGACGGTCGCCGGCGCCGGAAAGCACCGCGCCGTCCATTGATCCATGCCTCTCTCGTTTGATCAACAAGCCGCGGCAGTTGCGAGACTCACGACTGCCGCGGAAGCGGCGCCGAAGCGATATGCCACTCGCGTCGTCGCCTGGATCGCCCTGGGCTACGTGATCGTCGCGAGTCTGCTGGCGCTCGCGCTTGCACTCAGTGCGGGCGTGGTCGCTGCGATCATCGCGTTTCGCGCATACGCGCTGTTCAAGCTCGCGTGGATTCCGATCGCCGCCGCCTGGTTCCTCGCACGCTCGCTGTTCGTGAAGCTCGATGAACCCGAGGGCCGGTTGATCACGGAAGAGGAGGCGCCGCGGCTTTTCGCAGTCCTGGATGAAGTGCGCGCGCTCACTCATGTGCCGGCGCTCGACAGCGTGCTGCTCGTGCGCGACATGAACGCAGCCGTCGTCGAGATGCCCCGCTTCGGCGGCCTTCTCGGATACACGCGCCATCTGCAGCTCGGATTGCCGCTCCTCATCACCCACTCGGCCGAGGAGATGAAGTCGATTCTCGCGCACGAGCTGGGACATCTCTCCGCCGAACATGGACGCATCGCCGCGTGGAGCTGGCGCGTGCGCGTGACGTGGTCGCGACTGCTCACTGGTGTCGACGCGCGGAACGGCTTCATTGCGGGCTCGGTGCAGAAACTGGTGCAGTGGTACTTCGATCGCCTGATGCCGGTGACGCTCGTGCAGGCGCGGCGGCAGGAACATGCAGCCGACGACTTCTCGCGCCAGATCACCAGCGCCGAAACGGCCGCACGCGCGCTGGCGTGGCTCACGGTCGCGCGCATGCTCATCGAAGAGCGCTTGTGGAAGCCGCTGTGGGAGCGCGTTCCGTTCGATCCCGAACCGCCCTCGAATCCGCTGCTGCTGTTGCTGCAGAAACGGGCGGAGGTGCTCGCACCGCCGTTTCAAAAAGAGCTCGACGAAGCGCTCGCACGCGTGACGTCGATCGACGACACGCATCCGTCTCTACGCGACCGCCTGCAGCACCTCGGCGTCGCCGATCCCGCGCTCACACTCTCCGAACGTTGTGCAGCGCTCGAATGGCTCGGCAACGCGGCCGAGAAGATCGTTGCCGAATCGGATGCGGTCTGGTTCGCGGAAAAGAAGGAGCTCTGGGCGGAGCATCACGAAGCGGCGGCGAAGGCGCGCGCAGTTGCGGAGGCGACGGCTGATCCTGCGGCGCTGCTCGATGAGGCGCAGGTGAATGAACGTGCCGCGGCGCTCGTGCAACTCGGGCGCGACGACGAAGCGTTCGCGCTCTACGAACAACTCCGCGTGCGCGATCCGCAAAACGCGCACGCGATGTTTCAGATGGGCCGCATTCTCGTCGAGCGGGGCGATCTCTCCGGCATCACCCAGCTCTCCGCGGCGATGGAGCTCGACGTCACATTCACGCCGCCGGTCTGCGAAGTCGCATACAACGCGCTGCGCGCGAAAGGCCTCGACAAAGATGCGTATGCATGGGCCGAACGGCATCGCGACTACGGCGCGCGCGTCGCACAGGCACAACACGAGGCGCGATCGCTCTCCGTGCGCGATGAGCTCCTCGGGCCAGCGCTACCCGAAGAGGTCGTGCAGAAGATCGTGCAGGATTGCCGCAAAGCGCGCTGGGTGAAAACGGTCTGGATCGGCCGCAAGCAACTGCATGCGCTTCCGCAAACCGTCCACTTTGTCGCTGTCCGTCCGAAGCTGTGGCGCTTCGCAGGCAACGCTCGTTTCAACAAACTCGCAAACGCGCTCGGCACTTTCGACGAGCCGGTGATGGTGTTCATGGTGACGAGCGGCTCACTCATTCGCAGGCTGCATCGCGTTCCCGGCGCGCGGCAGTCGATGCGGGGACGGTAGGGCGATTTTCGCACGGCCCCTCACCCGGCGCTTCGCGCCACCCTCTCCCCGCAAGCGGGGCGAGGGGCAACGAAGAGGGGGAGGCGGCGGCGGCGCGCGTACACCCCCTCTCGCCGCAAGCGGGACGAGGGACAACAAACCGTTCTCCCTTCTCCCCGCGTCGGCGGGGAGAAGGTGCCCGAAGGGCGGATGAGGGGCGGATCGAATAACATGCGATCACCGCCGCACGATCGCATTGCGCACGAGCCATCGGCCGTCGAATCTCGCGCCGATGCCGACGCCCTTCCGCTCCGCGTGAATGTGCAGATGCGGCTCGGTCGTGCGGCCGGAATTGCCGACGCGGCCGAGGAGCGTGTTCGTCGTGACGCGGGCATTCGGCTGCACCGCCACGCTGCCGCGGCGCATGTGCGCCAGCAGCACATCCGCATCGCCGCATCTCACGATCACGTAGTTCCCGTCGGGGAACTTCTCGTCGACCCTGCCCGGCGCGTTGTCATTGATCCCGTCGCGCGCCTTCGTCACCACGCCGTCGCACGGGCTGTAAATCGCGTCATTGAAGATCTCGTATCGCGTCAGGTCCGACGGATAAATGCCCCGCGCGCGCATGGCGAACGAATTGAGCTTCACGATGTCGAGCGCGTATCGCTGCTGCGGACTGATCGCGTGCGTGTTCGCGGCGGGATGACTGCCGCCGTGGCCGATGAGATACGCGCCGTGATGCAGCGGAAAACGGAGGTCGACCGCGCCGTCGGGAACGATGTGCGCGCGCAGCACGCCTAACGCGGCGGTGCCGAACATCAGGCCGACGAGCAGCATGATCAGCACGCGCATCGGCCGCTCCGGCGCCGGCTCGGCGGGGAGCGGACTGCGCATCGACGCGATCGCCGCGATCACGAACACGACGAAAAGAAACGCCCGGACGCCGAGTCCGAACCAGCCCCACGGCGCGGCGAGCAGGCTGAAGCCGGTGACGCCGAGGGCGCAGACGAACATCCCGATCCAGCCGCCGAGGGGGCGGCGGGGCCAGCGCCAGAGGAGGCCGGTCACGATCAGCGGGAGAAGAACTGTGGGGAAAAAGAGGCTCCAGAGCATGGAGGGGCGGATTGTGACACGCGATTTGCTTTACAATATAAAGAACTTGGAGAAACTGAATGGACCGTCATCAAACCGCGCTTCGCATCGCCCTCTCCGCCCTCATCCTCGGCGTGCTCGGCGACGCCCTGCTCCGCTACATCCCCTTCGGCATGAACGCCGTGCTCTGGACGGCCGCCTTCATCGGCGCCGCTTTCTACACCTCGCGCCGGCACGGTGAAGAGGAGCGCCCGCTTCCGCCGATTTCGGTGTTCGCTGCCGTCTGCGCCGCGATCGCTGCGTTCGGCCTGGTGTGGCGCGACTCCGAGATGCTCAACGTGGTCGACGTCCTGCTGCTCCTCATCTTCCTTCCGATGCTCGCCCTCGGCGCGCGCGGCGTACGCGTGCACGCGGCGGGACTGGCGGAGCTCGCGGGTGCGCATCTGTACACGTGCCTCCAGGCGGTGGCCGGAGTGCCGCAGCTCCTCGGCCTCGACCTCTCGTGGCAGCGCGCGCCGCGCGGCGGCGGCGTTCGCAACGCAACCGTGTTCGCGCGCGGTGCGGTGCTCGCGGCGCCTCCTCTCCTTCTCTTCGGCTCTCTCCTCTCCTCGGCCGACGACAACTTCGCGCGGATCATGCGCGAGGTCTTCGTGTTCGATTTCGGCGAGCTCGTGCTGCACGTGATCGCGACGACGATCATCGCCGCGATCTGCGCCGGATTCCTGCGCAGCTTCGCGCTGAGCGGCGCGATGCCGTCGGTCGCACGGCCGACGTTTCTGCGCATCCCGGTGGCGGAAGCGAACATCGCGCTCGCGCTCATCAACACGCTCTTCGCAGTCTTCGTCGGCGTGCAGTTCCGCTACTTCTTCGGAGCGGCGCCGGCGACGCTGGCGGAGCATGCACGCAGCGGCTTTTTCGAGCTCGTCGCGGTCGTCGCTCTCGTCGTGCCGATGCTGCTCGCCGTCGAGTGGCTCACCGACAAATCACGCGGCGTGTCGGTCTTTCGTCAGATGGCCGCCGTGCAGATCGCACTGGTCTTCGTCATCGCCGCCTCGGCCTTCCTGCGCATGCAGCTCTATCGCGACGCGTTCGGCCTCACCGAGCAGCGCGTCTACGCAACCGCGTTCATGTTGTGGCTGGCGGTGGTGCTGCTCTGGTTCGCCGCGACCGTGCTCACCGGGCGGCGCAATCGCTTCGCCGTCGGCGCGCTCGTGAGCGGCATGGCGACCGTGGTCGTGCTGCATGCGATCAATCCCGACGCGATGATCGTGCACACGAATCTCGAACGGGCGGTTGCGGGCATTCACGAATTCGATCCGATGTACGCGGCGCGCCTGAGCGATGACGCGGCAGAGGTGATTCTCGCGAACCGGGAGATGTTCAGCGACGTCGCGTTCGAGCGCTTCCGTCTGCGTCCGCGACCGCTCGGATGGAGAACGTGGAATCTCTCGCGAGCACGCGCCGTGCGCGCGATCCAGCGCTACGAGTCGAAGGCCACGCCGCCGATGCGGCCGGGGCGCGTGGAAGGATCGACGCGCGAATCGAGCAGCTCGCGCAGGTTGGAGATCTCGAGGAATAGATGACGGTGACGAATGCAGTGCACCGCGATCGAGAAGAAGAGAAGAGCGAGCACGGAGAAGAAGACTCCCGACGCCGGCGTCGGCAGCGGCAGCGGTGCGGGCGATGCAGCGACGAACATCTCCTGCGCGAACACGAGCACGAAGAGAGGAAGAGGAAAGAAGACGAGAGCGGAAAGGAAGCGGCTCGCCTGAATGCTGAAGTACGGCCGGAGCGCGAGAAGACTGAGCGAGACGAAAAAGCCGAGGACCATGAAGGCGGCGAAATGAATCTCGCCGAGTTGCGCGCCGGCGATGGCCGTGACGCGCGCCTGCACGAGCAGCACCGCCGCCAGTGCGGCGGTCGCGCCGGTCACCGAAAGGCCGGCCACGAATGCGGCGAACAGATTGCGCGCGGCGAGCAGGGCGGCCATGCGCAGAAAGAGAGCGGCGATTCCGAGTCCGGCGAAGAGCGCGGTGAGGATGGCCCACGGCGCGCGGCTGGCGTTGGGCACGGCGACGAAGGCGAACACGCCATCGCGCAGCTCACCCGTCACCTCCCCCGCGCTCACGAGCGCGAGGAAGAGGCAGAAAGCCGTTCCTGCATAGAAGAGGAGTTTCGGCATCGGGTCCGCGGCGATGGTAGCAGAGAGGGCGGAACGCTCCGCCCCTCTGCCTACTCTTTTAACGAAATGATGTGATCGAGCCGGATTTCGAGCGCGCCCGAATCGGCGGCGAAACGGATGAACTCCGCTCCGTCGGTTGTATAGACGTCTTCGACGCGGCCGCGTTCCTTCTGCGTCACACCTTCGAGCTCGAACTCCAGTTCCACGACGCTCTTGTGCATCGCGGCGGCCTCGAGCTGGTCGTGGTAATCACACGAAACCGGCTCGTAACGTTCCTCAGACATGCATGTTCCTCCGAAGGGGGATGATTCAGGATTGGTGCCTGTGTGGGTTGCGGGGATGAGGGTTGTCCGTTGTCCGTTATCCGTTATCGGTTGTCGGTTGTCGGTTGTCGGTTGTCGGTTACCGGGGCTCGGTATCGATT
>JALYOB010000739.1 GCA_030857085.1 Acidobacteriota bacterium
GGCTAGGCCTGTCAGCGGGGTCCGGGGCCCGCGGCCCCGGCCGCCGGAGGCCTCTCGTCGGTCTGTCACTACTGGCGAAAACACAACATTCTGCTTAGAATCCGCGCTCTTGAGCCGCCCCAATCCGCGCCCCGTCGACAGCGTCCTCGATCTCATCGGCAACACGCCGATCGTCCGTCTTCGCAAAATCAGCCCGCCCGATGGCGCGGACATTTACGCGAAGCTCGAATTCTTCAATCCCGGCTTCTCCGTGAAAGACCGCATCGGCGTCGGCATGATCGCGCGCGCCGAACAGGCGGGCCTGTTGCGCGCGGGCGGCACGATCATCGAGCCGACCGCGGGAAACACCGGAGTCGGACTCGCGCTCGCCGGCGTGCAGATGGGATATCGCGTGATTCTCTGCGTTCCCGAAAACTTCTCCATTGAAAAGCGGGAAGTGATGAAGGCGTTGGGCGGCGAGGTGATCCTCACGCCGAAAGACGGCGGGATGAAAGCGGCGATCGCGAAGGCGGAGGAGCTTGCGCGCGATATCGACGGAGCGTATGTGCCGCAGCAATTCGCAAATCTCTTCAACAGCGAGTCGCACTACGAGACGACCGGACCGGAGATCTGGGAACAGATGGACGGCAACGTCGACGCGTGGGTCGCGGGCGCGGGGACCGGCGGCACGTTCACCGGCGTCGCGAAGTTTCTGCACGAGAAGAACGCGAACGTCGAATGCTTCATCGTCGAGCCGCAGGGCTCGATCCTCAAAGGAGGCGAAGCAGGGCCGCATGAAGTGGAAGGCATCGGCGCCTCGACCTTCATCCCGCCCGTGCTCGACATGAATCTCGCGAAAGACGTGATTCGCGTCGAGGACGATCCCGCGTTCGACATGGTCGCGCGCCTCGCGTCCGAGGAAGGGATTCTCGGCGCCTCCTCCGCCGGCGCCAACGTCACTGCCGCCCTCGAAGTCGCCCGCCGCCTCGGCCCCGGCAAGCGCGTCGTCACCCTGATTCCCGACGCCGCGGAGCGGTACATGTCGAAGGGGATCTACTCGCGCTGGAAGCGCGAGTAGAAATTGAAAATTGAAAATTGAAAATTGAAAAAGCGGACGAGCAATCACGCGCGCTGTTGATCCGCCTCCGATCTTTCAGTTTTCGATTTTCAATTTTCAATTCGTCTCACCAGAAAGCGAGCAAGCAAGATGGGTTTTTCCACCGACTGCATCCACGCCGGACAGGAGCCCGAGCCGCACACCGGCGCGGTCACCATTCCGATCTACCAGACCTCCACGTATGTGCAGCCGGAGCTCGGGCGTCACAAAGGCTATGAGTACGCGCGGACGAAGAACCCGACCCGTTCGGCGCTCGAGGCGAATCTCGCCGCGCTCGAACGCGGCAAGTACGGACACTGCTTCGCGTCCGGCATGTCGGCGACCGACACCGTCTTTCGTCTGCTGAAATCGGGCGATCACGTCGTTGCGGGCGAGAACATGTACGGCGGCTCGTATCGTCTCTTCAGCCGCGTGCTCGAAAAGTACGGCCTGCAGTTCACGTACGTCGACACGTCGAAAGTCGATGCGGTGAAAGGTGCGCTGCGTCCGAACACGCGCATCGTCTTCCTCGAAACGCCGACCAATCCGATGATGACCGTGACCGACATCGCCGCCTGCGCCGACGTCGCGCACAAGAACGGCTCGCTGGTCGTCGTCGACAACACCTTCTGCTCGCCCTTTGTGCAGCGGCCGATCGAGCTCGGCGCGGACATCGTGGTGCACTCGACCACGAAGTTCCTCAACGGACACTCCGACTCGGTCGGCGGCGTGGTGGTCTCGAACTCCGATGAGATCGCGGAGCAGATCGGTTTTCTGCAGAACGCGGTCGGCGCGATTCTCTCGCCGTTCGATTCATGGCTCGTGCTGCGCGGCGTGAAAACGCTCGCGGTGCGCATGCGCCAGCACGAGGCGAATGGCGTGGCGATGGCGAATTACCTCGCGAATCACGCGAAGGTGAAGAAGGTCTACTACCCCGGCCTGCCCGACCATCCGCAGCACGAGCTGGCGAGCCGCCAGATGAACGGTTTCGGCTCGATGATCTCGTTCGAGCTCGGCTCGTTCGAGAACGCGAAGAAGTTCCTCGATCGCGTGCGCCTCTGCGCGCTCGCCGAGTCGCTGGGCGGCGTCGAGACGCTGATCTCGCATCCCGAAAGCATGACCCACGGCTCTGTCCCCATCGAAATGCGCAAGCACCTCGGCATCACGCCCGGCCTCGTGCGCATCAGCGTCGGCATCGAGGATCTGGAAGATCTGATCGGCGACCTCGAGAACGCGTTCGAAGGGGTGTGACGACGAGGGGCCTCCGGCGGCCGGGCCGCCGGCCCGGACCCGCTTGCAGGCCAAGCCTCCGCGACACTCGTGCGAAATAAGAGAT
>JALYOB010000740.1:0-1455 GCA_030857085.1 Acidobacteriota bacterium
CTCCAAACTAAACCGCGATGGTTTGGAGGACGGTCTCGATCGAGGTGATCACCTCGGGGCCGTGCTCGCGGAGCGGCACGGCCAGCGTCCCGTTCGGAGAGAACTTCGCCTGCGGGTTTTCGCTGATGAACATCAGCAGCTTGTTCGGATCGATCTTCGCGCTCTGCGTCAGCTTCAGCACCACGCGTGCGCCGTCGCGCACGATCGAGACGACGCCGAGTTTCTGCGCGAACCACTTCACGCGCACGAACTGGAAGAGGTTTTCGACGTTCGCCGGCAATGCCCCGAACCGGTCGCGCATCTCGTTGCGAATGTCCGTCAGTCGCTCCTCGGTCGAAGCAGACGCGATCTTCTTGTAGAACGTCATGCGCAGGTTCTCGTCGCCGATGTAATCGCGCGGGATGTAGATGTCGACGCCGAGGTTCATCGAGGTCTCGACTTCCTCCTCGATGCGCTCGCCCTTCATCTCGCGAATCGTTTCCTCGAGGAGCTTCGTGTACATCTCGAAGCCGACCGCGGCGATCTGGCCCGACTGCTCGCCGCCGAGGATGTTGCCGGCGCCGCGAATCTCGAGATCGCGCGCGGCGATGCGGAAGCCGGCGCCGAGATCCGAGAACTCCTGAATCGCGGAAAGGCGCTTGCGTGCGTCGCCGGAGAGCACACGATCCGAGGGGACGAGGAGATAGCAGAACGCGAGACGATCGCTGCGCCCGACGCGGCCGCGCAGCTGATAGAGCTGCGACAAGCCGAAGCGTTCCGCGTGATTGATGAGGATCGTGTTGCAGGCAGGGATGTCGATGCCGTTCTCGATGATCGTCGTCGCGAGCAGCACGTCATACTCGCGATTGATGAACGCGAGCATCGCCTTCTCCAGCTCGCGCTCGTCCATCTGACCGTGGCCGACGATCACACGCAGGCCGGGAACGACCTTCTCGAGAAACTCCTTCATGTTGTAAATCGACTCGACGCGGTTGTGGACGAAGAACACCTGTCCGCCGCGGCTGGTCTCGAACTCGATCGCCTCACGAATGAACTCGTCATTGAACGGCACGACCGCGGTCTGGATCGCGAGACGGTCCTTCGGCGGCGTCTCGATGACCGAGATGTCGCGGATGCCGACGAGCGACATGTGCAGCGTGCGCGGAATCGGCGTCGCGGACATCGCCAGCACGTCGACCGATTTCTTGAGGTTCTTCATCCGCTCTTTCTGCGCGACGCCGAACCGCTGCTCTTCGTCGATGATCAGAAGGCCGAGGTCCTTCCAGTTGACGTCCTTCGACAGCATGCGATGCGTGCCGACGATCACGTCGATCTCGCCGGTTTCGATGCGCCGGAGAATCTCTTTCTGATCTTTGGCCGAGTAGTAGCGCGTGAGCAGTTCGATCGTCGCGGGGAATGACGCGAACCTGCGCATGAACGTGCGGTAATGCTGGTAGGCGAGGACGGTCGTCGGCG
>JALYOB010000740.1:1465-2410 GCA_030857085.1 Acidobacteriota bacterium
GCGCGAGCACCGCCACCTGCTTGCCGTCCATCACCGCCTTGAATGCCGCACGCATCGCGACTTCGGTTTTGCCGTAGCCGACGTCGCCGCAGAGCAGGCGATCCATCGGCTTGCGCGATTCCATGTCGCTCTTCACATCTTCGATCGCGCTCAGCTGATCATCCGTTTCATCGAATTCGAATGCGTCTTCGAAATCGAACTGCCACGGCGAGTCTTTGCCGAACGAGTGGCCATGCACCATCTGGCGCGTCGCGTAGAGCTTGAGCAGCTCGTCCGCCATGTCGCGCATCGCCTTCTTGACCGAGGCTTTCGTGCGCGCCCACGTCGTGCCGCCTAATTTGTCGAGCTTCGGCTGCGCTTCCTCGCCGGCGGTGAAACGCTGAATGAGATTCAGGTTCTCCATCGGCATGAGCAGCTTGCCGCCGCCGGAGTACTCGATCTCCATCACCTCGCGCTCGGTCGCGCCGAACGGAATGCGCTGCAATCCGCGGAAGCGTCCGACGCCGTGATCGACGTGCACGATGTAGTCGCCCGCCTTGAGATCGCGCAGATCCGAAACGAACGCCTCGGACTTGCGTTTCTTGCCGCCAATGCGCGTGGAGGTGGGCGGCTCGAAGAGGTCCCACTCGGAGTAAATCGCGAGATTGAGATCCTGAAAAACGAAGCCGCGCGCGAGATTGCCCGCAGTGACGGTGAGCTCCGCGCCGATGCGATTCTCGGAGTACGGAACGTCGAATTCCTTGAGCAGACGCTCGACTTTTTCCTGACCGCCTTTGGTCGCGCAGAAGAAGATCTGCTCCCGCTCGCTGCCCAGCACCTCGGCCGCAAAGTCGCTGAGGCGATTCGTGTAGCGCTCGCCGGAATGGGCGCCGAGGCGGAGCTCGTGTGTCGTCCCCGCACGTGTCATCCCGAGCGAAGTCGAGGGATCTCCTGCCGATGCAACGT
>JALYOB010000286.1 GCA_030857085.1 Acidobacteriota bacterium
CCGCTTCTGGCGTTGGGCGTTGGGCGTTGGGCGTTTGGGGTTCAGCGCTCGAGCCCCATTTCGTCCAGGCGGACACCCCAAAAGCCCAACGCCCAAAGCCTAACGCCTGGCGCCCGCACCCTGCCCCTTGACCGTAAACGAACGTTCGTACTATTCTCCCCCTCGATGCACGACGCACTCAATCCCAAGTTCCTCTTCTTCTCTCCCGTTCACCGCGAGATCGAGTCGCGCGACGAGCTGGCGGAGCATGTCGATCACGCCATCATTGCTCTCGATGGGAAGGCGCCCGTCGGCGGGGGCTGCACGATCGAGCCGCTCAATCCGGTGTTTGCCACCGACACGCTGCGCGTCGAGCTGTGGGTGAACGATCTCGACGACTACACCTGCACGTACGGCTTCGTCGTTTCGAGCGAGACGGGCCGGGTGCCGTATGCGCGCGGCGAGCGGTTGGTCGTCAACATCGACCCCGCCACGCATCGTGCGGCGAAGTGGTCGCGCGATTTCGTGAACGCGCATGCCGAGCTCCGGAAAGACCTTCCCGCTTACGCATGAAGGGCGAACGGACGCGGCAGAGCATTCTCGAACGGGCAGTCGATCTCGCATCCATCGAAGGGCTGGAAGGGCTCACCATCGGCAGGCTCGCCGAAGAGCTGAAGATGTCGAAGAGCGGCCTTTTTGCGCACTTTGGATCGAAAGAAGAGTTGCAGCTGGCGACCACGCAGGCCGCCGCGGAACGCTACATCCGCGAGGTCTTCTCCCCCGCGCTCGAGCAGCCGCGCGGCTATCCGCGGCTCATGGCGATCTGCGAGTCGTGGTTCGCGTACATCAAGCGCGGCGTGTTTCCCGGCGGCTGCTTTTTCGCCGCCGCCTCGTTCGAATTCGACAGCAGACCCGGCCCGGTGCGCGATCGCATCGCGCGGATGATGGACGAGTGGATCACCGCGCTCGAAAAGGCGGTGCGGATGGCGCAGGACGAGGGTCACATCACGAACGACGTCGATCCGTCCCAGCTGGCATTCGAGCTGAACTCGCTCTTTTTCGGAGCGAACTTCGCGTATCACCTGCAGAAAGACAAGCTCGCGCTCGAACGTGCCGATCGCGCGGTGCGCTCGCGCCTCGAAGCGCTGCGCGTCAAAGAGTCTCCGCGCGCTCGACGCGCACGTCGCTGAACTGCGTCGCCGCCGCATCGCGCGCGGCGGCGTTTGCAAACGCGCCGACGATCGTCGAGCCCGAGCCGGTCATCGATGCCCACGCCGCACCGCTCGCAAGCAGACGTTCTTTGAGCTCGCGCAGTCGCGGCAGCATCGCGAACACCGGTTCTTCGAAGTCGTTCGTGAAACTCTCGAAGCCGCGCGCGTACGCGTCGATGCCGAGCGGTTGCGAATAGTGCGTCACGCGCGCAAAGGCGTCTTTCGTCAGCACGCGCTCTTCCGGCAGCAGAAGCAGCAGCGGAATGCCGTGCATCGGCGGCAACGGAGTGAGCACTTCTCCCCTGCCGGTCGCGTACGCCGTGCCGCCGATCAGGAAGAACGGCACGTCCGACCCGAGACTCAGCGCGAGCTGCGCGAGATCGTCGCGATCGCGCCCAAAGTGCATCAGCGTCATCGCCGCATTCGACGATCCGCCGCCCAATCCCCCGCCCGCCGGAATCCGTTTGCGCAGGTGAATCGCGGTCGGCGGCGCATCCACCGCACGCGCGGCGCGCAAGACGAGATTCGACGAATCCACCGGAATGCCCGCATCATCGCAACTCAGCGACATCGCCTCCGCCGGCGTGAACGTCAGCTCGTCATGCAGCGAAATCGTTTGAAAGACGGTTTCGAGATCGTGAAAGCCGTCCGCCCGTCTGCCTGTGATGCGAAGCGACCAGTTGATCTTCGCGTACGACTTCAACGCACCACTTCCAGATGCTCGATCTCCACGCGATCGGCACCGCGCGTGACGATCACGCGCTTCGCCGGAAACGCCGGCGGATCATAGGTGATCGCGAGCTCACCCACGTTCGCGCGCGCAATGCCGCCCGGCGCGAGCTCGATCTGCACGTCGTCGCGCGGCGGTAAGCCGAGGAGCAGCATCGCCGTCTCGGCGGGCGTGAGTCCGGCCGCGCGCAGAAACGCGAACGACTCCGGCGCGACTTCCGGATCGGTCGTGACGTCGTTGCCGTTGGCCTTCAGCGTCAACGCCGTCGTGCCGACCGGCGTGTACGCGACGAGCTCCATCCGCTGCGGATCGTGCACGGTGAGCTGCGCGCGGAAGGACTGCGTGTTGCCGTTCGTCGTCGCACGCACGCGCATGAGGCTGTGCACGTTCGTGAACGTCGCCCGGCGTTCGCGCAACTGCTGCATCGCCCCGTCGCTGGTCGTCGAAGTCAGCGGCGCGATCGGCGCGCCCGCGGGGCGCGCCGTGCGGCAGGAAGCAAACACAATCGCGAGAAGCGCGACGACGGCGAACCGCTTCATCGCTGCGTTGCGGGTCCTTTTCGTTCGATCTCGGCGATCTTCGAGCGGATCTTGTCGATGTCTTTCGACTCGGGATCGAGATCGATCGCGGTGCGATAGAGCTGCAGCGCGCGATTCATGTCGCCGCGCTTCGCGAGCACGTCGCCGAGGTGCTCGTGCACCGTCGCATCGTGCGGCAGGAGTTTGGTGGCGTCGGTGAGGTACTTTTCCGCGAGCTCGAGATTGCCGATGCGGAAGTAGACCCAGCCGAGCGAATCGACATACGCGCCGTTGTTCGGCTCCTGGCCGACGGCGCGCGTGAGCATCTCCTGCGCTCTGTCGAGATTCACGCCGCTTTCGGCCCACATGTATCCGAGGTAGTTGAGCGTGGGCGCATGCTGCGGATTCTTTTCGAGAATCCTCAGGAACGCCGCCTCGGACGCCTTGCGGTCGCCCGCGCGTTCGAGCAGCGAGCCCAATTGAAACTGCAGATCGAGATCCTCGGGACTCGCCTCGATCGCCGTGCGAATCAAACCCACCGCAGCCGTTTTCTCTCCCGCCTGCAAATACGCCTCGGCGATCGAAACGGCGTTGCGCGTGCCGCGCTTCGCCTGCGCGTTCGCATGCTGACGCGCTTTCTCTTTGTCGCCCGCCAGCGTCAATGCTTCGACGTAACGCGCATTGAGGAACGGCTCATCGGGGAACTTCTGCACGAGCGGCTCGAGCAGCGCCACCGCTTCTGCGTTCTTCTTCTCTTTCTTCAATGCCTCGAGAGCGATGTTGATCGCCTGCGCGTTCGGCTTGTCGCGGAACGTGAAGATCGCCCTCGCCGTCTCGACCGCCGCGGCGTAGTTACCTTTCTGCAGATCGATGAACGCGAGCTGCGTGCGTGCGAGCGCGGCGAGGTTGTCGGGCAGATCGGGCGTGCCGAGGAGTTTGGTGAACGCAGCCGAAGCCTCGTCCCACTTTTTCTGACCGGCGAGGCTCAACGCGAAGCTCGCATTGAGATCGGGATCTTTCGAATCGCTCGTGAGCAGCTGACGGAAGATCTTCTCCGCCTCCGCATACTCTTCCAGATCGTTGAGCGACTCGGCGAGATAGAACATCGCGCGCGTGTCTTTCGGATCGGCGGCGACGAGCGCTTTGAAGCGATCGCGTGCGGCGCGCGCGTCGCCGGCGCGCAGATAAAAGTACGCCTGCTGCCGCTGCAGTTCGACGCTGAGCGGATCTTCGTCGATCAGCGGCTGCACGATGTCGGCGGCTTTGCGCCACGCATTGCTCTGCTGATAGATGTCGAGGAGCTGCATGACCGCGGGCGCGAAGGTCGGGTCGATCTGCACGGTGCGCTCGAGGTATTGCTTCGACTCGTTGCCGCGGCCCATCGAGGTGAGGACCTGCGCGTAATTGAAGTTGAGCACGCGCTGATCGGGCGCGCGTTCGACCATCGCCGCGAGTATGCGTTCGGCGTCGGCGTTGCGTCCGAGGGAGCGAAGGATCTGGGTGATGGTGAGGCCGGTGGAGAGATCGTCCGGATTCTTTTTGAACGCCGCCTGGAGGAAGCGCATCGCTTCTTCGACTTTCGCGCGATCGTTGCCGGCGCGATCGAGGAGCAAACGTCCGAGGATGCGGTTGGCGTCGTAGAACTCGGGATGCTTCGCGACGACGTCGCGGAGCTCCGTCACCGCCTGCTCATTGCGGCCTGCGTCGATGAGGATCATCGCGCGCTCGTAGCGCAGCGTGGGATTGCCGGGATTCGCAGTGACGACTTTGTCGATGCGATTGAGCGCCTCGTCGAAGCGCCCTTCGGCGGCCGCGAGCTTGGCCAGGAGGAATTCGTGGGGACCGCTGGGAAAGTCCTGCGCACCCGCGGTCGCGGGCAGCGAAAGCAGCACCACCGCGAGCAGGAACCACTGATTGATTTTTTTCATCGTCGTACTCGGATTTGCCAACCTCTGATGCGGCCAAACGCATTTCAGGTGCCAGGGGGAGGGGGCGGAGTTCCTCGGAGTTCCTCGGAGTTCCTCGGAGTACCTCGGGTACCTCGGAGTACCTCGGGTGCCTACACACGATTCGTCCGCCTGTGGTGGTCGACCGCGCAGACGACGTTATTCGAGACCACGTCCCCTCCGAGGTACTCCGAGGTACTCCGAGGAACTCCGAGGAACTCCGAGGAACTCACGCGCCCAACGGCCGCGACAGTTGGAAGCGAATATGCTAAAAGCGTCAGCCGAGGGTTAAAAAAGCGTGAGTCTGGAGAGGATCGAGATCACTCCGTTTGCAGTGATCGCGGGTGAGATCCTGCAAAATCGGAAGACCGGCTATCTGACGCTGCTCAAGCCGCCGGTTCGCAAGGTCCTCTACTGGTCGCAGGGAGAGCTGGTGATGGCCGCGTCTGCGGCGGCCGGCGACTCGCTCGCGGATTATCTCGTGCGGCGCGGCGTGGTGCCGGCCGATCGCGCGCATCAACTCTTCGGTGACGAAACGAATGACATCGTCGCGCGCGTTCACGAATCCGGCATGCTCGATCTCTCCGCGCGACAGACTCTGTTGCGCGAATGGCTCGCGTCGCAGTTTCTGCCGCTCTTTTCGCTCGACGAAGGAACGGCGGCGTTCACCGAAGACGATCCGCTCGCGCCGGACAAACGCATTTTTCTGCAGTCGACTGCAGCGCTGCTGGTCGAAGGCATCCGCACCATCACCAACGGTCTCGTCCTCCGCCGCTCCCTCGGCGATCTGAAACGGGAAATCGAAATCTCGCGCACGAGCCGCTTCAGCATCGAGTCCTTGCCGCTGACCGATCAGGAGCGAACCATTGCCGCGTCGCTCACCGAGCCGACCGCAATCGAGATGTTCCTCAAGAACTTCGCCGCGCAATCGGTGGCGGTGGCGAAGGTCGTCATCGCGATGCTCGCGTTAGGCGTGTACAAGATCGTCGAGCAGCGCACACAGATGCCGCAGGCGGATTTCGCGGACATGCAGCGCGATCTCGAATTGCTCGCGGCGATCGGGTCGAGCGATCAGCGCTCGTTGCGCGCCGTCGGCTTTTCGCGGCAATTGCCGACGCTCGATCACTATCAGTTGCTCGACGTGCCGCGCGCGGCAACGCGGACGCAGGTCGTCAACGCAGCGGAAGCGATGAAGCGCAATTACGACGCGTCGACGTTTCCGCCGATCGTGCGCGATTCAATTCTCGCCATTCACCGGCGCATCGACGAAGCGGTCGAGGTGCTGCGCGATCCGGTGCGCCGCGGCGCGTACGACAAGTTGATCCTCTCGCGCGGCAGCGGCGATTCGGCGGCAACGCTGCAACAGCGGCTCACGCAGCGCTCCATTGCAGAACAGAACTTCACACGAGCGAAAGAGCTGACCGGACAGGGCGACTATTACGGCGCGATCGTGCTGCTCAAACAGGCCGTGCAGTTCGTCCCCGATCATGCCGAGGCGTGGTCGCTGTTAGGCGCGTGCCAGGAGCGCAATCCGAAATGGCGCCGCGAGGCCGCCGTCAGTTTTCAGATGGCGCTCTCGATCGACCCGAACAACGTCGAAGCCATGATCTCCCTCGGCGACCTCTATCGCGGCGAAGGCATGATCAGCCGCGCGCAGACCTGCTATGAGGATGTGTTGAAGATTGCACCGGAAAATCAGCAGGCGAAGTCGAGGTTGGGGGCGATTAAGAGGCGGTGAAAGGCGGTTGTCCGTTGTCCGTTGTCCGTTCAGGG